>CAZKGY010000159.1:0-4580 GCA_964552305.1 uncultured Comamonadaceae bacterium | reverse complement strand
AGACGGGCTTTCCTGTCATCGGTTTGCCAGGCACCATCGACAACGACTTGAGTGGCTCCGATTCCACCATTGGCTTTGACACCGCCATCAACACCGTGGTCGAGGCCGTGGACAAAATCCGCGACACCGCGGACAGCCACAACCGGTTGTTTTTCGTGGAGGTTATGGGACGAGACAGCGGATTCATCGCGTTGAAGTCCGGCATCGCCACCGGTGCGGTGGCCGTGATGACCCCTGAAATGAACATGAGTACCGACGATTTGGTGAGCGTCTTGCAGGCGGGAGAACAAAGCAACAAGACCAGCAGCATCGTGATTGTCGCAGAAGGTGACCCCAACGGAGGGGCCTTTGAAATCGCGAAAAAGGTGCAGGAGAAGACGACTTCCTACGAAACCCGCATCACGGTGTTGGGCCACTTGCAGCGAGGAGGAGCGCCAACGTGCTTTGACCGCGTGTTGGCTTCGCGTCTGGGCGTGGCGGCCGTGGAGGCCTTGCGCCTTGGGCACCACGACGTCATGGCTGGGGTCATCGACGACAAAATTGAATTGACGCCGTTTGATTTGGCAATCGGCACCAAAAGCAGCATCAACGAAGACGAGGTTCGCATCGCGCGCATCTTGTCGATCTGACGCAAACAACCATCTTTCGAACACAACACAACTGCAGATACATGAAGCGCATTGCGATCAACGGATTCGGCCGCATCGGCCGTTTGGCCTTCCGTCAATTGGTCAGCCGTCCATCCTTTGAGGTGGTTGCCATCAACGACCTCACTGACGTCGAAACCCTTGCCCACCTTTTGAAGTACGACAGCATCCACGGGTTGTTTCCCGGCGAGGTGTCTGTGTCCAACGGCAACTTGGTGGTGAACGGAAAGGAAATCCAAATTTCAGCCGAACGCAACCCAGCGGAATTGCCATGGGCTGTCAACAGCGTCGACCTTGTCGTGGAGTCGACGGGCGTGTTTGCTGACGCAGAAAAGGCGTCGGCCCACTTGACAGCTGGCGCATCCAAGGTGATCATCTCTGCCCCAGCGAAGGGCGACTTGAAGACGATTGTCCTGGGCGTGAACGATGGCATCTTGACCGATGAGGATCGCATCGTCAGCAACGCTTCCTGCACCACCAATTGCCTTGCGCCAATGGCCAAGGTGCTGAACGACACGTTTGGGCTGGAAACGGGCTACATCACGACCATCCACGCATACACCGCAGACCAACGTTTGCAGGACGCGCCTCACAAAGATTTGCGTCGTGCCCGTGCGGCGGCCTTGAGCATGATCCCAACCTCGACTGGTGCAGCCAAAGCCGTGGGCCTTGTCCTTCCAGAATTGGCGGGCAAGCTCGACGGAATGGCCGTGCGCGTACCCACGCCCACTGGATCGGTGACCGACCTGACGGCCACGTTGAAAACGAATGCTACGGCACAAGAGGTGAATGCCGCGCTGAAGGCGGCGGCCGAGGGCCCCATGAAAGGCATCCTTCAGTACTGCGAGGACCCCATTGTCAGCGTGGATATCGTCGGCAACACCCACAGCTGCATCGTGGATGCGGCGTTGACGAAGTGCACGGGCAACCTGGTCAAGGTGTTCGGCTGGTACGACAACGAAGCTGGATACGCCACGCGTGTGGTCGACCTGGCAGAGCGTCTCGCTTAACCTGGCTTCGTTTTGACGGTCCTTATCGCAGACAGCGGCTCGACCAAATGCGATTGGCTTGCCATCACGGAACAAGGCCAAGAGCTCGGTGAGTTCCACACCATGGGCTTCAACCCGTATTTCCACGATGCCGATTTGGTGGAGCGGGAGATGAAGGCCAATTCGGACGCCATGGCCATGGCGCCTGACGTCCAGAAGGTGTATTTCTACGGGGCAGGGTCGAGCTCGCCTGGGTTGTGCGCAGTCATTGCAGAGGGGCTGCAACGGGTTTTCCCGGCAGCCGAAGTGCACGTGGGGCATGACCTGGATGGCGCGGCGTACAGCACATACACCGGGGAGCCAGCCGTGACCTGCATTTTGGGAACTGGCTCCAACTCATGCATGTTCGATGGCACTGAGGTGTCAGAGGAAGTGCCTGCGTTGGCGTACATCCTCGGCGACGAAGGCAGCGGTTCGTGGTTTGGCAAAAAGCTGCTTTCTGCTTTTCTCTACCACCAACTCCCCGCCGAAATCGAAGATGACTTCGCGGGTCAGTACGACCTCGACAAATTGTCCATCACCAAGCGCGTGTACCAGGAACCCAACGCCAACGTGTTTTTGGCAAGTTTCATGACCTTCCTGGGGCGCCATCGTGACCACGCCTTGATCAAGGAATGGTTGGACGAAGGGTTCAAGGCATTTCTCGACGTGCATGTGGCGTGCTTCGAGGGGGCAACATCGATGCCGGTTCACTTTGTGGGCAGCGTGGCCTACCATTTTCAAGATGCGCTCAAAAAGGCATGCGAGGACCGGGGCTACTCGATGGGCAACGTGATCAAGAAGCCCATCGACGGCCTGGCGCAGTACCACGTCAATTTCATTCTAAACGAGAAGTCATGAGTCAGTGGCCAGCGGGTTGTTTGTTCGACATGGACGGTGTCATCGTGGACAGTGCAGCGCACCATTTCACGGCGTGGAAAAGGCTCGCCGACGAGTTGAGCATCCCATTCACGGAAGAAGACAACCACGCCTTGAAGGGCCTCAGCAGGGTGGACAGCTTGGAGCACATCTTGCGTTTGGGCAACTTGCAAGTCGATGAGCGCACGAAACAGCGCTTGATGGATCAGAAAAATGCCTGGTACTTGGATTTGATTGAGGGCATGCGTGCCCAAGACATCTTGCCAGGTGCGAAGGAATTGGTGGAGGAGCTCGTGGAGGAAGGCATTGGTGTGGGGTTGGGTTCGTCGAGCAGGAATGCCCAGTTGATCCTCGACAACGTGGGCTTGACGCCGCTGTTTGACGTCGTGGTTGACGGAAACCACTTGACCCTGAGCAAACCCGACCCCGAAGTCTTTCTCAAAGGCGCCGCGGGTTTGGATGCATCTCCCGCAGATTGCGTGGTGTTCGAAGACGCGCCATCTGGCGTGGCAGCTGGCAAGGCCGGAGGGTTTTTTGTGGTGGGTGTGGGTGAGCCTGAGGTGCTTGCCGGTGCCGACGTGGTGATTCCCTCCATGGACGGGTTCACGCTGTCCTCCTTGCGTCGTGCCCGCCAAATTTGACAGACCGTTCGAAGACAACTTTCTTGGAAACCGATGAATCGTTACCTAGACATTGAACCGTGGGCCGTGGTGGAACGCGGGTTCCATTCTGAGTTCCAACGGAGTTCAGAGAGCATATTCTCCCTCGGAAATGGCCGGTTCGGCCAGCGGGCCAATTTCGAGGAGGGGTACACGGGCGACCACATGCTCGGGAGCTATGTGGGGGGTGTGTATTACCCCGATCGTACCAAGGTCGGTTGGTGGAAGAATGGCTATCCGGAGTATTTCGCCAAGGTCCTGAATGCAACCAACTGGACGCATGTGGGCATTGCCGTCAATGGGGTCACGCTTGACTTGCACGACGCGCGCGAAGTGAAGGACTTCGAACGCCGGTTGGACATGCAAGGCGGCATTCTCAGCCGAACCTGTTCGGTGGTCATGGCCGATGGGGCAGAAGTCAGGCTTGAAACGGAGCGCTTCTGCAGCATGGCCAACCCCAATCGGGCCGCCATCCGGATGGTTGTGACGCCGTTGAATGGGGTGACATCTTTGACCTTCGCGCCCCAACTCGATGGAGGCATCACCAACGAAGATTCGAATTGGGACGATGCCTTCTGGCGCCACGATGGCCACCAAGCCGATGCGGCCAATGGCACTGCTGTCTTGACCAACACCACGGAAAAGACGGAGTTTGTCGTGGGAACTGCGCAAGCACTGGTTGGCGAGGGGATTGATTGGCGAGCCACCGAGGGTGACAAGGTGGTGGGCTTCATCGGCCGCTTGGATTCTCCCGAGCAAGGCGTGCCCGTCCGGTTGGAGAAGCACGTAGGATTGGTGAGCTCCCTCCGGGCAGCACCCAACGCATGCCCGGACAAGGCGGTGGAAGAGGCGATCGAGGGAAGGAAGAGGGGTTACGATGCCGAGCGAGCAGCCCACGTGGATGCATGGAGATCCATTTGGGATTTGGCGGACATTGTCATCGAGGGCGACAACGAAGCCCAGCAAGCCATCCGGTTCAACATCTTCCATTTGAACCAAACCTATCGTGGAGATGACCATCGCTTGAATGTTGGTCCCAAAGGATTTACGGGAGAAAAATATGGTGGTGCGTCGTACTGGGATACCGAGGCGTATTGCCTGCCGTTCTTCTTGGGGACCCACGAACCACAGGTGGCCGAGCAGCTCCTGCGATACCGGCACAACCAAATGGGCAAAGCCATTGAAAACGCAGAAAAGCTTGGGTTTGACAACGGCGCGGCGTTGTACCCGATGGTCACCATGAACGGGGAGGAGTGCCACAACGAGTGGGAAATCACCTTTGAAGAAATTCATAGAAATGGTGCTATTGCATACGCCATATTCGATTACATCAATTATCATGGCGATGAGGATTACCTGATCGATTA
>CAZKGY010000158.1:0-4608 GCA_964552305.1 uncultured Comamonadaceae bacterium | reverse complement strand
CACCCGCCACACTTGGATGCACCAAGCATCCCCCAATGTGAGGTCGTGGCTGCGTTTGGCGGAAAAGAAGTGAATTTCACCTACCGCCCCCACGAGGAAACCCTCATGGACGCCATCACCAACCACGGCTTGAATGCACCCCAATCGTGCCGAGGCGGCGTGTGTGGGTCATGCCGGGCTGAAATCCACGAAGGAGAAGTGGCCGTCGATCAGGACTTTGCCTTGACCCGGGCAGAACGTGCGAAGGGCTGGGTGCTCTGCTGTCAGGCGAAACCGCTCTCGGAGAAAATCAGCCTGTCGTTCAAGGCAGACCAATGAACTTGTGGATTTGCAAGGAAAGTCGCCACTGGGGGGCTTCCTGAATGCGCGTCAACACCTTCTCCATAACCACGTCACGCCTGTCCCATTCAGGCTGAAGGAATTGGGCCGTGCCTGGAACCAACTGGGCGGCGTGCCCTTCTGCCCATTCAAGGTCGTGGCTGTTGACCACCACCACCTTCAGCTCGTCCGCCTCCTTGTACCATTCGTCTCGGCACGGCTTGAACTTTTTGGGGCTCAACGTCACCCAGTCCCAAAGGCCGCTCACCGGATGCGCCCCACAGGTCTCGAGGTGCGTCGCCAGCCCAGCTTCTTTCAACGCCTCTGTCAACGGTCCCAAGTCATGCATGGCAGGCTCTCCCCCAGTCACCACGACCCTGGGTAAGCCAGAATCCTTCGCTTCCTTCACCAGTTCTTTCACAGCCACCCTTGGGTGGACCTCCACGGGCCAACATTCCTTCACGTCGCACCATGAGCAGCCGACGTCGCAGCCACCCAAGCGAATGAACCAGGCCGCATGGCCCATCCAAGCGCCTTCCCCCTGCAAGGTGGGGAATCGCTCCATGACTGGGTATGTGGTCGACGAAGCCATGGCGGACGGTCAGTCGATCAAGGTTGCGTCCAAATCGAAGGCTGACGCCGCGGTGATCTTCGCGTGCACGAAGTCTCCGACCCTCAGGTGGCCGTCGTGCGCGATGCGCACTTCGTTGTCCACGTCAGGGCTGTCGTATTGTGTGCGTCCCACCCACAAACCGTCTTCGTGGCGGTCGATCAGGACGCGCTCGGTGCTTCCAATGCGCGCCACGTTCAGCGACTCGCTGATGCCCGCCTGGATGTCCATGATGCGCTCGACACGGGCGCGCTTGACGTCTTCAGGAACGTCGTCCTCCATCGTGTAGGCGTGGGTGTTCTCTTCATGGCTGTAGGTGAAGCAACCCAAACGGTCGAACCGCATGCGCTCCACCCAACCTTGCAAGTGCTCGAAGTGCGCCTCCGTCTCGCCTGGGAAGCCGCAAATGAGCGTGGTGCGAATGGCGATGTCCGGCACCCGTTGGCGGATGGCGTCAATCAAGGCGTCTGTCTTTGCTTCCGTGATGCCGCGACGCATGGCCTTCAGCATTTCGTCCGTGCCGTGTTGAAGCGGCATGTCGAGGTAGTTGCACACGTTGCTCCGCTCGGCCATGACGTCCAAGACGTCCATGGGGAATCCACTGGGAAAGGCGTAGTGGAGTCGAATCCACTCGATGCCTTCGACGTCGCTGAGGCGACGCACCAACTCGGCGAGCTTCCGTTCGCGGTACAAATCCAACCCGTAATACGTGAGGTCCTGGGCGATGAGGATGATCTCCGACACCCCTTGCTTGGCGAGCCCTTGGGCCTGCGCCACGAGGTCTTCCATGGGAGTAGAGCGGTGTTTGCCCCGCATCAGGGGAATCGCGCAGAAGGCGCAGGGCCTGTCGCATCCCTCCGCAATCTTCAAGTACGCGTAGTGGGCGGGCGTGGTCAACAAGCGTTCGCCCACCAATTCCTTTTTGTAATCGGCCCTGAGCCTCTTCAACAGGCGGGGCAAGTCGCGCGTCCCGAACCAGTCGTCCACCTCAGGAATCCCATCGGCGAGCTCGTCTTTGTAACGCTCAGACAGGCAACCCGTGACGTACACGCGCTCCAGCTGTCCTTCCGCCTTGGCCTGCGCAAACCGGAAAATCGTGTCGATGCTCTCTTGCTTGGCGGCCTCGATGAACCCACAGGTGTTCACGATGACGATGCCGCTGTCGTCCTGTTTGGCCTCGTGCTCGACCTCGAAGTCGTTCGCGCGAAGCTGCGCCATCATCACCTCGCTGTCGAAGATGTTCTTGGCGCATCCCAAGGTGACCACGTTCACCTTCCTGGGCTTGTACGATCGTGCTCTCATGCGTCTAGGGTTTCAGGGAGCAAGCTGTCGACAAACTCCATGGGGTGAAAGTCTTGCAAGTCCTCCATCCCCTCGCCCACGCCCACGAACCGCACAGGAACGCTGAGTTGGTCTGAAATCGCCAACACCACGCCCCCTTTGGCCGTCCCGTCAAGCTTGGTCAGCACCAAGCCCGTCACATCCGTCACCTCGGTGAAGCGCTTGGCCTGTTCGAGGGCGTTTTGGCCCGTTGATCCATCCAGCACGAGCCAGACTTCGTGCGGCGCCTCGGGAATCACCTTGGACATCACGCGTTTGATCTTGCCGAGCTCGTTCATCAAATTCACCTTGTTGTGCAGCCTTCCGGCGGTGTCGATGATGACCAAGTCTGCGTTGGATGCCGCGGCGGATTGAAGGGTGTCAAACGCCACGGCTGCCGGGTCGGCACCCATGCCTTGGGCCACCACGTCGACCCCGACGCGTTCGCCCCACACCTTCAACTGGTCCACGGCCGCCGCGCGAAACGTGTCGGCCGCACCAAGCACCACCTTCAGGCCTTGCTGCTTGTAACGGTTCGCGAGTTTGGCGATCGAGGTCGTCTTGCCCACGCCATTCACGCCCACCACCATGATGACATGGGGCCTTGCGTCTGCAGGCACCTCGTAGGCATTGGATGCGTTCAACGCCGCCTCGTCGTCCTTGGCTAGCAAGCCGACCACCTCCTCGCGCAACATCGTCATGAGCTCCTGTTGGTCGACGTACGCCTCCCATGTGGCACGCTTCTTCAATCGACCGAGAATGGCCTCCGTGGTGTCAATGCCCACGTCAGACAGGATGAGCGCCTCCTCCAAATCGTCCATCAGGTCTTCGTCGATGCGACGGTTGCCCGTGAACACCTTGGCAATGCGGTCCATGACGGACTGCTTCGACTTGGCCAAGCCCTGGTCGAGCGTCTCCTTCTTTTCTTGGCCAAAAAGCCGCTTGAAGAATCCCATGCTGCGCGGTTTCAATGAAAGGGTTGAACGTGAAAATGGGCCGGATCCGTTTGGAACCAGCCCATCAAATCGGTTGTGATGGCACGAAGGGCGATCAGTTCTTGGCGAACCAATCCTTCACTTCGTCGTTGTGCACCACCTCTTCTTTGAACATGTATGCGCCGGTCTTTTCGCTGCGCACCATCTTGATGACTTTCGTGTGCTGACGACCTCCTCCGGTCTGCAGCGATGCCACTGTTTTCTTTGCCATGGTTGCTGTTATTCAGAGAGTTAGTCTCGATTACTTAATTTCCTTGTGCACCGTGTAACGGCGAAGCACTGGGTTGAACTTTTTGATCTCCATTCGGTCTGGAGTGTTCTTGCGGTTCTTCGTGGTGACGTAGCGAGACGTGCCAGGCATGCCTGACTCCTTGTGCTCCGTGCATTCCAAAATGACCTGAACGCGATTTCCTTTCTTCGCCATGGTTTCAAGAATTGGACGGCAAAGATAGCGAATTCCGCGCATTGGAACAACTGCCTTTTGCACACGCCCTGGTGAAGAAGGATTTCCCCGCACACGAGAGACGCTGCCACGTGCGTTTAGCTTCGTGAGTCCATGGCGAAGAACATCTTACTTACGAACGACGACAACGCTTCCAAGGCCAATTCCAAGGGCGCCACCAGCAAGCCCAAGGCGAAGAAAGCGAAGAAAAAATCCAAGACCAAACCCGAGGAAGCCTCTGCCCCGCTGTGGACCAAACTCCCCTTGGTCTCCACGGTCCAGGAAACTTGGGCCGACGAGCGCGTGCGGACCGTGTCAGGGCTGGTGGCCCTCGCGACCTGCCTCATTTTCACGCTGAGCATCGTCTCCTCCTTCGTCACAGGCAGCCTCGACATTCGCCTCATTCAGCAAGGCGCCACCCTCGAGGACCTCGAAACGTACAACAACATCCTCGGCAGCTTGGGGGCCCACCTCGGGTACCACCTCTGCCGTGAAGCCTTAGGGGTCGGCGCCATGGCCATCCCCTTCATGCTGTTGCTTCTGGGACTGAAGTGGGTCACCGACCGCTCCTTTCTTCCGTTGGGCAAGTCGTTCCGCCTGGCAGCATTCCTGGCCATGTTCGTGCCATGGTCGTTGGCCTTCCTGACCAACCAATCGGACTTGGGTGGCGGTTTGATTGCCAGCGCCCTCGACGACCACATCACCGGGGCCGCCGGCCTTTGGCTTCTCGGTCAGGGACTTCACGTCGTCGGCAGCCTGGGCTCAGGCATCTTCTTGATGTCCGCCGTGGCCATCATGATGACCCTCCACGCCCCTGGCGTGTCGAAGCAGCTCGGACGCAAGCTCGGCTCGTGGTTCAAGTCGTCGGAAGAGGCCATGATGGACGAAGATGCCCAGGACGAAGCCAGGGTTCAAGAAGCGGC
>CAZKGY010000157.1:0-4679 GCA_964552305.1 uncultured Comamonadaceae bacterium | reverse complement strand
AGCCAAGCCAAGGATACGTTTCATGTCAGTTCGTTGTGTGGCTCCCAAGGTACTCAGGAAGGCCGAGCCATGGGGTGCCTCCCAAACCAAAACAACCCTGCCGTGGGCAAGGTTGTTTCGTTTGGAGCCGATACGCGGACTCGAACCGCGGACCTACGCATTACGAATGCGTTGCTCTACCATCTGAGCTATATCGGCCTGTTGTTGAGGTCGGCAAAGATACGAAGGCGTCGTCGTTTTGGTTTCGTTTTGTGCTCAAGACCATCGGCCCTGCTCCCACAAATGCTTCGCGATTTGAACCGCGTTCGTCGCCGCCCCTTTCCGGAGGTTGTCTGCCACAATCCAGAGGTGTAGTCCGAGCGGGTTCGACAAATCACGGCGGATCCTTCCCACAAACACGTCGTCCAATCCCCTCGCGCTGCGCGGCATGGGGTACAACTCTCGAGCCGGATCGTCTTGAACGGTGACGCCCGGGAAGGCCTCCAACGCGCGACGCACGTCGTCCAGTTCGAAAGGCCGCGCAAGCTCCACGTACACCGACTCGCTGTGTCCGCCCACGACGGGCACACGCACGGCGGTGCACACGACATCCACATCCGGCAGGCCCAAGATCTTCTTCGTTTCGTGGTACACCTTCATTTCCTCTTTGGTGTACCCGTTGTCCAAAAATACGTCGCAGTGGGGCAAACAATTTTGGTCAATCGGATGCGGGTACACCCTGTCCACGTCTTCCTTTCCGGCGCGTTCCCCTTCCAGTTGTGCCACCGCGGCTTGGCCGGTTCCTGTGACGCTCTGGTAGGTGCTCACCACGCCGCGAACCAATCCCCACCCGTCGTGCAACGGCTTGAGGGCCATCACGAGTTGCATGGTGGTGCAGTTGGGGTTGGCAATGACCAAATCCTGGTCCCCAAGGACCCCTCCATTCACTTCCGGCACGACCAATTGGTGGTCGGGGCTCATGCGCCAAGCGCTGCTGTTGTCCACCACCGTGATGCCACGCGCTGCAAACCTTGGCGCCCAGTCCAAACTGACCGATCCGCCCGCGGAAAACAGGGCCACGTGCGGCGCTGCGTCAAGTGCTTCTTCCATGCCAACCACCTTGACGGCCTGCCCCCGAAAATTCACGGTTTGGCCAATCGACCGTGCCGACGCCACCGGCAACAACTCTGCGACAGGCAATTCCTGCTCTTCCATCACCTTCAACATGGTTCTTCCAACCATGCCCGTGGCCCCCACAAGGGCCACCTTCAATCCATTGCTTCCGACGCTCATTCGTGGGGATTCTAGGGTCAATTCTGCGGATTCACCAACGTCCGCAAGCGTTTGACGAACGGTTCGTTTTCCGCAAGCCAAAGTACGAGGTTTGCCCGGGATGAGGAAGAACAAACGGTGGGCATCAATCGGATGCTTTTGGGTGCTGGGATGGCTTGCATCTCACGGACCATTGCATGGTCAAACGGCCACAACCACCCGCGGTGGCATGGTGTGGTACGGCGACTGGAACCAATGGACATGGACAGACAACGACCCCATGCCCGGGTGGCAACTCGACGCGCAGGAACCCGGCATCCACACCATTTGGGGATGCCCAGCATCGCCTTCCAACGCCGACACGACAGGCTCCGGCGGATTTTGGCGATGGCGTCAAGGCGTCGCAGGCTCCGCCAACAACCAGTCTTCTTGGCGTTGGGTCCAGCAACCCCTGGAAGACCCCGCGGCGTCGGCAGAAGCCCTGCTCCAATGGGATCAAGCAGGGTGGCTTGACGAATCCATGGGGATGGCTGCAGGCGAAACGGGGTCCGACGACCCCCTCCGATGTTGGGCACCCAACTCGGCTCCATGGACCGTCTTGCCAATCTGCCATGCGTGGGCGAATCCTTTCGATTTGCAGGGCAGCTTCTGGTTGGGTGACGAAGGACACTGGGTGATTGAAGCCCACGACGAACATCGACGGAGCCTCCGCTGCGTCGACACGTCATTCGCTTCCATCGAGGCCGATGCCCCCCTCTGCGTGGGCTGGCAGGTGAAGTGCACGACGAGCAATTTGAGCGGGTGGACGTTTTCGTGGCAGCCTGCCCCAGAGGAAACCGTGACGCCCTGGCTTTCAGAGGTGGAGGACAACGATGCGTCGTGGGAGGCCTCCATCGATGGGTTGGGCGAACTGCAAGTGCAATCCTGGCCTCCAAGCCCCAACGCTCCCTTCGTCAAACGACTCGGGCGTCATGCGTCCACCCCCATTCCCGAGTCGGAGGGGTGCAACAACGCATGGCATTGCCCCATTGACCCACCCCTTCCCTTGGGCGAATTCACGCAATTCGTGGTGGGCAACGACACGCTCGACCTTTGGGTCGACGGGGCTTCCAGACTCGGACCAGAGGACTTGGCATTCACCGAAATCATGGCGGACCCAACCCCTGCCTTGGTGGCGCCTGAAGCAACGTACTTGGAGGTGTTGAATGCGTCACCATGGGTCATTGATCCGACCTCGATTCTGTTGCATGACAATGGGCAAACCCATGAATTGGAACCCATGGACGAAATCACGCCATGGATGCCTTGGCAACGGATGGTGTTGGCCGACGACCCTGAAGCCTTTGAGGCCTCTGGAGGCTTTGGTTGTGGGGGGATGTTGGTGAAGGTTCGCGGGTGGCCTGGCCTAAGGGACAACGGCGAACGTGTCTCGTTGATGCGTGGCACTGACACCCTTGAAACGGTGGAATACGATCGCTCCTGGTGGGCCGACGAACAGCAAGGTGGACGTTCCATTTCCATCCAAGTTCCAGAAGGCTGCGACGACATACGCAATTGGTTTCCCGACCCCCAAGGAGCCTCTCCAGGGTGTCCTTCGTGGTTGGAAACGATGCATCCCGATGGGTGTCATCAATCCGACGTTGTGTTGCGGTTGAATCCCGATGGGTTCATCGAATTCCTGCCAGACCCACCATGGGATGCACGATCTCCCGTGGCCATTTCCATGTCTCATGCCAACGGCTTTCATGAAGGCTTCTTGGCATCCAAACGCGAACAGGACGCGAGCACCACTTGGGTGTTCGAACATGTGGTGACTCCGGGCAACCCGATTCGATTGAAATCTGGACCCATTCCATCTTGTCTTTGTCCGAATGTTCACGCAAGGCTTGACACTGTCTGGGTTCCATACAGGCAACCACGCATTGGGGAAATTGTGGCCACGGAAGTCTTGCCCACGAAGCATCCAACCATTCAAGCCGAATTTGTGGAATGGACCAACATGACAAAGGACACGTTGTCTTGGCACGGCCAGGCGTGGTACCCTGGACACTGCTTGGTACAAAGCAACATGGATTCCACAGAATTCCGACGATGGCTTGGCAACGAATGGACGGTTGCCTTGCAGCGCTCGCTTTGGCAGATAGACTCCTCGTTCCAACTGTCCAATTCTGGGGGGTCGGTGGCCCTCATCGACGATTGGCAACTGCCTGTGGCCACGATCAACTATTCCGAATGCGGACATTCTTGCCCAGAATACGCGGATTCTGGGAGAAGCATGGAATTGCGCGACGACGACTCGGGGACAACTTGGTACACGTGTTTCAACCGATGGGGCATGTCCCCTGGCCTCTGCCTAACCGAACACGGTCATCCTTCGATGCACCAAGGCCATGCGGCTACACGGCACGGCATCCTTGAAGATCGGTGGGCATTCATCCCGGAATCCGGGGCCGATTCCGCATGGTTGCATGCCGATTGGTGGTGGCCTACCACCCAATGGAGTTGGACTTGGCACCAGGGAATCCCCGTACTCCTAGCCAATTGGGGCCCCTCCGATTGGCCCCACGTGGGACCTGAACACCTGCTCAATCCGGATTGGAGCTTTCCAGACCAACTTGGGCGTCCGAGTGCCTCGGAATCGAACGTCACCTTCACCGAGTGGCTTCAATCCCCCTCCGATTGCCATGCCCCGTTTGTGGAAGTCGTTGCCGACGACGATCAATCCACGATCGATTGGCACTGGACCACTTCGGAACACGCCGAGCCCAGCGACTTCGAGCCCGTGGGGCATGCCGAATGGTGGATGCCCTCTGGACTTGCCACATGCTTGGCGTCTTGCCCCAACTGGGTGGAGCACCGACCTGATGCGTGTCTGCCGGCAAACCTTCCATCCCTTCATGGCGACCGGATTCTTTCCTTCACCAAACCCGGGCATACAACCCAGTTGGCGGTCTCGGAGGCGCTCCACAGTCCTTGGGTGCAGGACGACGAAGGGCACTCCATGACGCTGGTGAATCGCCTGAACCTTTGGACCACGACGCCGGCGCACTTGGGGTCCACGCCCGGTGAGCACGACCCACGCCTCCAAGGCGACACCTTGGCCCGTGCCAAAGGACTTCAATGCACGCCCCAAACGCTGCAACCCGGCTCACAAACCCTCCAAGATTGGGTGCGCGCAGCATGGATGTCTGACGATCCAAACGCAACCTTCGACGTGACTTGGTCCGTGCGCGCTTGGGACAATCAGGGGGTCGTTGTTGCGTCTCACGTGCACGACGCCGTGGGGGACGCAGCATGGATTTGGCGGGGGAATGACCACCTGGGAAACCTCGTTCCCTCGGGACAATACATCCTTGAAGCGGCTTGGCAGGGACCGACGATGAGGACAATCCGAAGAAGTCGTTGCCTCATCACCGTTTCCCCTCCCT
>CAZKGY010000156.1:0-4702 GCA_964552305.1 uncultured Comamonadaceae bacterium | reverse complement strand
CTGCTTTGACCCAGTCGGATCGGGCCTTGATTGCCAGCCGTTCCAAGGCCATGTTGCCCGTTGGCGAAGACGGCAAGCCATTTTTGGCTTGGGTCCTTGAGCGGGCGTGTCGTGAAGGGGTGGATGCTTGCTGTTTGGTGATCTCCTCGGAAGACGCCTTGACCGAGTCCTTGATTGAACCATGGATTCCCGAGGGCTTGACGCTCGATGTGGTAAGACAGACCATTCCACAAGGCAGAGACAAGCCATGGGGGACAGCCGACGCCGTGGCGTGTGCGCTCGTGCAGCACCCGGAGTGGCTTGAAGGAAGCGTGGCAGTTTGCAACGGAGACAACTTGCCTCCCAAGGGTGCGTTCCAGGCCCTGGGTGACTTGCGCCACGGCATGTTGGGTTTTGCCCGCGATCAATTGGGGCTTCCTGCCAGCCGTGTGGAGGCCTTTGCCGTGGCCCGGATAGGGGCCCATGGAGAGGTTCTGGACATCGTGGAAAAGCCTTCTGGCGAAGAGGTGGAAGACGCCCGTGACAGCCGCGGAGACGTCTGGGTCAGCATGAACATGTTTCGCCTGCCCGGGGCGCCGTTGCTGTCGGCTTGTCAGGAGGTTGAACCCCACCGAGAAAGGGGTGAGAAGGAGTTGCCCACCGCAGCTTGGTTGGTCGCCCAACGAACCGAGACGCCTTTGCAGTTGCGGCCTTGTCGCGGGGCTTTCGTGGACTTCACCCATCCGGAAGATTGGCAACATGCGGACCTCAATCAATTCAACCTTTGAGTGATTCAAAACAAAACAAACAATTCAATGTCAGGCATTTGCTTTGAAGTATGTGCGAGCACGTTGACCGACGTGGCTTTGGCCCTTGAGGCTGGCGCAGATCGGGTGGAGCTCTGCGCGGCGTGGTCCATGGGAGGGTTGACGCCCAGCGTGGTGGCGGTTCAGTCCGCGGCGGCAATGGGGATGCCCACGAGGGCTTTGATTCGTCCCCGGGAAGGGCACTTTGTCCATGCGCCATCGGAACGCATTTGGAGCGTGGAAGAGGCCAAGCTCATGCTGGATTGTGGGGCCGATCGCGTGGTGGTTGGGGGGTTGAACGAAGAGGGTTCGCTCGACGAGGCCTACCTGGAAGCGATGTGCGAGGGAGTTGGCAGCGAGTTCTTGGTCTGGCACAGGGCGATTGACGTGAGCGCCACGCCAAACGCAGACCTTGAGCGCCTGCTACGCGCGGGCGTGACCTCCGTCCTGACCAGTGGAGGGGCGGCTCGAGCCATTGAGGGCATCGACCAAATCGCTCGCTGGGTCAATCATGGCATGGACGTGGTGGCGGGGGGCGGTGTGCGGCTTGAGGACGTGCAGGCGCTCCAAGAAGCTGGGGTGGAGGGCATTCATGCCTCGTGTCGCCGACCCATTGTCCATGAGGGATCGCCGTTGTTTGACGCCACCGTGAACCCTGTAGATGGCGACTTGGTTCAGGGTTATTTGGATTGTATAAAAACATGAAAAACAAGTGATTATGATTCGATGGTTCCAGCTTTCATTTGTTCTTTTGTTGGCGGTTGGTTGTGGGTCTTCTTCCCATCCTTTGCCGCAAGGAGCCGTGTCTGGGTTGGTGCCTCAGCCTCAATCGGTGATGGCAAGTGGTGAGGATGTGGGAGGGCGTGGGTTTCGTTGCGAAGGCTCGCTCGCGGTTTCTTGGCCCGAGGGTTGGGGGATGAAGGCCGTGCGGGATTGGCTTGATGAAAGTGGCCTCGACGTGGTCCAAACCGCACAAGGGGAGGCGCCGGGTCGAATCGCGTGGGTTCGTGCGAACCGTCCTTTGGGATTGGAAGGGTACGTCTTACGGATTGAGTCGGATCGGGTGGTCATTGAGGCGGAGGACGAAGAAGGTGCCTTTCGAGGTTGGACGACGCTGCGCCAAATCCTGCCGCCTCGATGCGAGCAGGGCTGTCCCCGAGGCTTTGAGTTGCCCGCGGTCCAAATCGAAGACCATGCGTACCTGGCACATCGCGGCTTGCTCTTGGATTGCTGCAGGCACTTCATGCAACCGGCCTTCGTGAAGCGCATCATCGATGCACTCGCGTTGCAGAAGATGAATGTGCTGCACTGGCACTTGACGGAAGACCAAGGATGGCGCCTTCCCATCCAGGCTTACCCGAAGCTGACGGAGGTGGGTGGATTTCGAACCGAGGCGGATGGAACCGTGCATGGTGGGTTTTACACGCGTGAGGACGTGCGTGACATCGTCGAGTACGCGGCGGAACGGCACATTCAAGTGATTCCAGAAATTGAGTTGCCGGGCCACTGCCGCGCGGCGTTGGCGGCCTACCCTTGGTTGGGATGCTCGGGTGAGGAGATGGATGTGCCCAACAACTGGGGCGTATTCAAGGACGTGTACTGCGCGGGTAGCGATACGACCATGGGGTTTCTCAAGGCCGTGATGGATGAAGTTTGCGACCTGTTTCCGTCGGAGGTCATTCACATTGGAGGGGACGAGGTGCCCAAGATTCGCTGGGCAAATTGCGAACGATGCCAACGCCGCATGGCCGAGGAAGGCATTGCGAATGAAGCGGAACTGCAGACGTGGTTCGTCAACGAAATCGGCAACCACCTCGCGTCGAAAGGACGGCGCATCATTGGATGGGACGAGATCCTTGAAGGGGGGCTCCCAAAAGGTGCCATGGTTCAAAGTTGGCGCGGCATGGAAGGCGCCATCGAAGCGACCCATCAAGGGACCGATGCCGTGGTGTCGCCCACCAGCCATTGCTACCTGGACTATCCCTTGCGTTCCACCGATTTGAAAGAGGTGCATGGCTTTGTCCCCGTGCCCGATGCGGCGAAGGGCCATCGGGGGTCGATCGTGGGCGGCGAGTGCAACATGTGGACAGAGCGAGCCCCCCAAGACGAGGTGATGGGCAAGGTGTTTCCCCGGGCCACCGGGTTGGCCGAAGTGTTGTGGTCGGGCCCCCAAATCACCCAACTTGAGGGGGCGTACGACGGGTTTTTGGACCGGCTGGATGCCCTTGGTCGTCGCTGGGCGGAGATGGGTCTTCAGCCAGGGTTGGAAGGGGTGCCTGTGCGGGTGGAGGTGTTGCCTTCCACCCTTGGCAAGGTGCGCGTCGTGGTCCATCCCAACCTGCGCAACGTGGGGGGGATGGTGTCCTTTGAACCATCGGCCAACGAGGCGGCAGAGCCGCTCGGCAAGGTGGGTGACACGTTGGTGGTTGCCGGCCGAGGAACGCTTGTGGTCGATGTGGTCATTCGCGGCCGTCGCACGGGCGTGGCCGAGCGATTCCCCTTGGCGGGCCATGCGGGGGCCCATCAGCCCTTGGATTTGGCGTTTGAGCCCAGCCCTTCGTACACAGGAGGCGGGCTGCAAGCCCTGGCCGATGGCCGATTGGGGTCTTCAGACTTTCGAGACGGGGCTTGGCAAGCGGTGCAGGGGGAGGATTTGACGTGCACCTTGGACCTCGGGGCGTCGATGCCGATTGAACGCCTTTCCACCCAGCTGTACCTGTACCAGGATGCTTGGATTTTCATGCCATCGCGGGTGGAGTGGAGCGTGTCGATGGATGGCCACACCTTCAAGCCGCTAGACGTCCAAGTCCCTTGGGACGATGCCATGCTGCCCAACCCTGACCAAACGGTTGTTCCGATTGGCTTGTCGACGCCAGGCGTGGATGCGCGCTTCGTGAGGATGCGCTTGCTCAATCCAGGCCCGTGTCCCGCGTGGCACGATGCCGCCACCGAACCAACCTGGTTGTTTGCCGACGAGTTGGTGGTGGAGGTGGCCCGCTGAGGGCCTTCCATTGTGTCGCGTCATTGCCCTGGAAGTGCGACAAGTGGGTGGAATTTCGTATCTTGGTGTAAGACTTACACTTTGCACCATGAACATGCGATTGAACGGCAAATGGCGAGGCGCCTTGGGCAAATCCCTGATCTTGGGTGGTTGGCTGTTGTGCACCGCTTGTGTTGCGTTGGGCCAAACGCCCATCGTGCTCGACCCCCCTGCTGGAACAGTGGACGGCGTGAACGTCATCAACGGATCCACGGTCATCGTCCAATTGCGTGCCCCGGGCAAGGACTACGTTCACCTGCGCGGCGACTTCAACAACTTCACGTCAACGAACGGGTCGTTGATGCGCAAAAGCGTGGATGGCAACCGCCATTGGCTCCAGGTCAGTGGCTTGAGCCCTGGGGTGTGGTACAGGTACCATTTCATGGTGGAAGGATACCTTGAAGTGGGAGATCCTTACGCCCAACTCGTGTTGGACCCTTGGAACGATCAATACATCCCACAAAGCCATTTTCCCGGCATGCCCTCGTTCCCGACGGGTCAGGCGAATTGGCACACCACGGCATTCCGCACCGACAATCCCTATTTCCTGTGGACGGATGGCGAATTCCAGCGGCCTCCTTCAGACCGCCTGGTCATTTACGAGACCCTGGTGCGGGATTTTGACGAAGCCCAAACCTTCCAAGACCTCATCAACCAACTCGATTACCTCGAGTACATGGGGTTCAACGCCATCGAGCTCATGCCGGTCAATGAATTCGAGGGCAACCTCAGCTGGGGATACAACCCCAACTTCCGTTTCGCCGTCGACAAGTTCTACGGCACGGCCGCGAAGCTGAAGGAACTCGTCAACAAATGCCACCAACGTGGCATCGCGGTCATCGTCGACATCGTGCCCAACCACAGCTTTGGCACCGAC
>CAZKGY010000155.1:0-4719 GCA_964552305.1 uncultured Comamonadaceae bacterium | reverse complement strand
GCTTCCGACTCCATCCAGTTCGCCAGCCACTCCGCCTCTGCGCCGTCCTTGATGACCATGGCATGGCCCGTGGATGCCGCGTGCGAAAACGTCGCGCGGGTTTCCTCGTGCTGGGGCTTGCCATGGATGATGACGGTGTGTTCGCTCTTGCCCAACTGCGCCGAACGCTTCCAGACCTTTTCCACGAACGGACACGTGGTGTTGTACGACTGCACGTCCACGCCTTGCTTCTCGAGGCGCTCGGCCATCTCCACCGTGGTGCCAAACGCCGGAACAATCACCACGTCCTCTGGCCCCAAATCATCCATGGGG
This sequence comes from uncultured Comamonadaceae bacterium, assembly GCA_964552305.1. Classification (GTDB taxonomy): domain Bacteria; phylum Bacteroidota; class Bacteroidia; order Flavobacteriales_D; family Sanyastnellaceae; genus UBA11663. The sequence continues at coordinate 4,407 of CAZKGY010000155.1, read as the reverse complement.
TGCAAGGCATTGCCCAGCGTGTCTTGCAGGAAGCGCACGCCACGGCTCTCCAAATCCGCATTGACTTCCGGGTTGTGGATCATTTGGCTCAGCAGAAACACGTTTCGCCCAGGGTTTTCGTCAATCGCCTTGTAGCTGATCTCAATCGCGTTCTCCACGCCAAAGCAAAACCCAAAGTGACGCGCCAGCTGAATGACCACGGTCCCAAAGTCGAGGACCGTCGGCGAAAAATCCTGCTTCCGTGCGTCCTGCGCCTTGCGTTTGGCCTTCACCCTCGAGATGATGGGGCTCCGGTAAAATTCGGGAATGTCAAAACTGCGCATGGGTCAAAAATACCTTCCCCAACGAAACCTTCTTCGCGGGTCCATCGTTCATTTCACCAACCACGAATTTTGAAACTACGCCCGAATGGAAACGGCCCCGAACTCCACGTTCAAGGCCGAGGGAACCTGCAAGGAGGCTTCGGCCTCCTTTTGCATGCGTCATTGTTGGGCGTCGCGTCTTTGGGCCAACCCCTCAGCGCTGTCAAAGGCTCGGCGCAGGGCGTCGTCCCACAAATCGCCCGAGTGACGCGCCACGTGACGCACGTCACGCACTATTTGCGCATCGCTGGACGGCTTGAATCGCAGCTGGTCGAGTGCGATTCGTTGCACAAGTACGGACTGCAGTTCTGGCCGGTAGAGCAAAAATGGCCAGTCGCTTGTTTGAATGTCGACGTGGATGTTGGGCGACGCACTCAACCAATCCAAGGTCCATGCGTCCAGCGCTTCCACCACTTCGGGGCAGCCGTTCAACCCCACCTTCATGCGCCACTCAATCGCCTCACGCACCCAAGGCGCGTTGGGGTTTCCCTGCGCGGGCCAATCCGGGGCACCTCCACAGGTCCAACACGTCCAACACCACGGCCCCCAAGCGAGCAGACCCCACATCATGGTTCAATCTCCTCTTCCTCAAAGACAATCCCCAAGGCTTCCAAGCCCTCGAGAATCGGAGCGTAGAACTCGGAGGCCATGGGCGCATGCACGCCAGTCACTCCAAAGACCTGATCCAACATCGGCTTCACGGCCAAGGCCATGGGAAGTCCCACCGTGTCGCTCATCGCCGTGAACACGCTGTCTTTGCCTTCCAAGCAAAGGCTCGACGTCCTGGCCCGGGCTTGGCCGTCCATCACGTAATCGAAGCGGTGCCACATGACGATCATGTCGCGGTCGTCCGCCCCCAGCTTCCAAGCCTCGGTCACGAGGGCTTCAACGACCTGGGCAGGCGTGCCCTGCGCCCGGGTGGGACCGGCCTTGTCGTCAAACAACCCCAACCACTCGACCAAGTCGAGGGAAGCGTCTGACGCGCCTGTTTGCGCTTGGACCGCCGCGCGAACCGACGGCATGGCGTCGCAAGACGCAGGAAGGAACGACCGGGTCCAATCCGACCAAGAAATGCCCGTACCCCAATCCAGCGTCACGTCGTCCCGCACCATGCCCAACTGCACCAACACGTCCCAGGCTTGGCAGAACCCTTGCCCGCGCAACGTGCCACGCACCAACGTGTCCACCGATTCCAATCCATACAATTCGCGATAGCCGAGCGAATCTCGGTTGGGATACCCGTCGTAGGCACGCCCCCCCACCTCGATGGCGGTAAGGCTTTGAAAGGTTCGATGCGGAGGCACCGCACGAACCGAACCTGCGTCCAAGAACGTCGCGGTGCCGCCTTGGCCGGCCAACACGACGTTGCGCGGGTTCCAGCTGAGTTTGTAGTGCCATGGGTTGTCGTCCGAGTCGGGGGCCACAAGCCCACCACAGTAGGATGCAAAGCCCGTCATTTGACCGCCCTTGGCGCGGACTTCGTCAATGACCTTCATGGCGCTCATGTGGTCGATGCCTGGGTCCAAGCCCATTTCGTTGAGCACCAACACCCCTGCTTCCCGGGCCGCCGCGTCCAAGGCCTTCATTGCCGGTGACACGTAGCTCGGCGTCAAGACGTGAACGCCGTGGCGGATGGCCACCTCGGCCACGTCTGGATGCATGAAGGCGGGCAGCATGCTGATGACCAGATCGGCTTCTGCGATGCGTCGATCGCGGTCCGTCGTGTCTGCACTTGACATCGCAAAGGCGTGCCCACGTGGATGCCCCCCAACCTTGTCCATGGCCGCGTCCACGTTCAAATCCCCCACATGGATGTCCCACTGCTCCTGGTCGGCCTGCGAGAGCAAATGGCGAATCAACGACGCACTTGAGCGCCCTGCTCCAAGGACCAAGATGTGCTTGCTTTCTTTCATGCAGTGAAGGTAGGCAGGGCCTGTTTGGCACAACAATTGCGTGAAGGGAGATTCAGTACCTTCGACACCAATTCTTCAACTTGTCCCCATGGTTGCCACGTTCCGCTCCTTTTCTTGCCTTTCGGCCATGCGCCTGATGGTCGTCGCCTCAGTTGCGTGTTTGAGCCTGCTGACCTTCACGGGTTGCAACGGTTCCAAAGCGTTTGTGAAACGGGCTGCGAAAATGGAGGAAGCGGGCATGATGCCGCAAGCTGCCGATTTGTACATGACAGCAGTGGTCAAAAAACCCACCAACGTCGATGCCGTGGTGGGACTCAAGCGCACAGGCCAAGTGGTGCTGGCGCAACACATCGCCAAATTCGACGAGGGCGTGGCCCGCAACGACCGCACGTTGGCCATCGCCTCATGGGCGGACGCCGAGGGCTGGACCCAAAAATGCGCGAGTGTGGGCGTGGAATTGGCCTTCCCCGAAGCCAAGCGTGCCACGTACGAATCCGTCAAAAATGCCCACTTGGACGCCACCTACAAGCAGGCCAACATCCTCCTTGAACAGGAACAATTTTCCGAAGCCCAGGCTGAGTTTGACGCCATCTTGGCGTTGGACCCCTCCTACCAAGACGCGGCTTCGCTCAGGACCATCTCCTACTGCGAACCCCGGTACAGGCAGGGAGTGGAAGCCCAAGCGGACAACAAGTTTCGAACTGCCCACGGCAAGTACACCGAGGTGCTCGCGTCGGATGCCGCCTACAAGGATGCACCTTCCCGACTGACCCAGTCGTTGGAGGATGGACGTTTCACCCTGGCACTCGTGGAATTCAAGAACGCCACCACCAGGGCCAACGTGGACGTCAAGATGCAATCGCTGGTCGAAGAAGCCCTCATGGGTTCAAGCGACCCCTTTTTGAAGGTCGTCGACCGCGAAAGCTTGAGGATGATTCTTCAAGAACAACAAATGGGCATGAGCGGATTGACCGATGGCGGTGACGTGGAAATTGGGAACCTTCTCGGGGCCAAGGCCCTCTTGAAAGCCACAGTCACCACGCACGCCCACAGCGAAACACCCATGAAGAAGAGCACCAAAACTGGCCAGCAACGCTACCGGGTGGAGCGGGTCAATGAGGAAGGCAAGAAGTACTACGAGACAAAGTATCGCCCTGTGCTGTACCGCTCCTTCGAGCAGTCTTCAAGCCTCAACATGAGCGTCACCTTCAAGTTCATCTCCACGGAAACAGGGGAAATCTTGCACACCCAATCGGTGGACGCGTCCACCACAGACCGCGTGGAGTACATCGAATTCGACGGCGACGTGAGGTCCTTTTTCTTGATGGATGACACGAAGGTTTGGACCAATTCTCGTGGACGCAAGAAGCGAGACGAGTTGCTCGCGGCACGCCAGCAAATCCAGTCGGTGGACATGATGACCGAGGAGCTCGGCAACAGCATTGCTGGGCAGATTCAGGACCAGGTGGAAGCCCAATTGCGCGTGTTGGTCCCATGACAAAAGGAATGATCCATATCGCGGTGGTGGCCTTGGCTTGTTGCGCCGTGTCGGCTTGCAGCAACTCCCAAGACGTGGTCGCGCCTGCGCCCTCTTGGGTGACCCAAAGCCCCGTCGTTCCGGGACACTACGTCGGCATAGGCTCTGCATCGACCCTGGTTCATCCTTTGGATGCCGACGCGGTGGCCAAGGCGAATGCCCTCGACAATTTGTCCCGGGAAATTCGCGTGCAGGTGCAATCCACCTCCTCGATGAACACCCTCCAAGTCAACGACTGGCTGAGCGAGTCGTTCCAACAACAATCCACCTCTTCGACCAACGAGGATCTGGAGGGCTTCGAGCTGGTGGACACCTACAGCGACGGGCAAACAGTCTCTGCGTACTACCGGCTCAACAAGGCGGAACACGCGCGCATCCAAGCCATCAAGCGTCAAGAAGCCATGAACGTGGCCGCGGGACATCTGGACAAGGCCATCGCCGCCAGGACCGCAGGCACCCCCAAAACTGCCGTGGATTGTGCGGTTCGTGGGCTGGACGCCTTGAGGCCCTTTTTTGGACAATCACTCGTCGACGAACGGATCGTCCCCCCTGTCAACCTGCCCCTGGAATTGTTGGGAAACATCGATGCCTGCGT
>CAZKGY010000154.1:0-4739 GCA_964552305.1 uncultured Comamonadaceae bacterium | reverse complement strand
TGGCGGGAAACACCTTAGTGTTGTTCGCCACAAAGACGTCTCCTTCGTCGAAAATGTCCACCACGTCCTTGAACATCCGGTGCTCGAATTTGCCCGTGTCGCGATGCACGATCATCAAGCGGCTGTCGTCTCGGTTGTCAAGGGGGTGTTGGGCGATCAGTTCTTCTGGCAATTCGTACCGGAACTGAGAGAGTTTCATGCGTTGCATGGCCATGGCGTCGACGGAATTTGGAGGGGTGAATTCGGGCGCGCGAAACTAGCAAAAAACACCCTTGAAGTCAAGCGTTTTCTCTTGAATCTTGCGTGTTTGCTGTGATTTGGCCCACGAGGTCCTCGAGCTCCCAAGCGTGCTCCACGCGGAAGGGTCCGCTCGCGGTTCGTTCGAGCTTGGTGAGGGTGCCGCCCACGCCCAACGTCTGCCCCACGTCGCGTGCCAGCGAGCGGATGTAGGTGCCCTTGCCGCATGCAATGCGCACGTCGACGTCCACGACGGGATGCCCTTGGACCTCCTCGTGACACAGTGCAAGGGACGTCATGGCGTGAACTTGGACTTGCACGGTTCGCAAGTCCAAATCCCGTCCCTTGCGCGCGGCTTTGTAGGCGCGTTCGCCATCCACCTTTTTGGCGCTGTACATCGGCGGTTTCTGTTCGATGGCGCCTGTCCATGCTTGCAGGGCCTTGGCGACCTCTTCGTCGCTCAGGCGTCTCACACGCTCTGGGTCCGACGCCCACGCGTCGACCTCGGTTTCCGCGTCGAGGGAAGGGGTGTGCGCGCCAAGGCGGATGGTGGCGAGGTATTCCTTGTCTTGCGCCTGGAGTTGGTCGATGGTCTTGGTGGCCCTTCCACAACACACGACAAGCACGCCGGTTGCCAGAGGGTCCAGCGTCCCGGCGTGACCGACTTTGATCTTTTTCTTCTGCGTCAGTCCGCGGAGGGCGTACCGAAGTTTGTTGACGACGTCAAACGACGTCCACGTCAAAGGCTTGTTCACCACCATCGTTTGGCCGTCAAGAAACGCCTGGGGATGATGGAAAGGGAGGTCGTGCGGGGTCATGGGCTCGTCCACGTTGCGAAGGTAGGGGCTGTCGGTTTTGGCCTAGATTGACCCCATGAGACACCAATTCATCACCACACTTTTCGCGGCGTGTTCGTGCGTCGCCCTTGCGCAAAACGACGCGTTCAACGTGCTTCCGGCGGCCACCATGATTGAATACCGAGAGTCGTTCGAGATGGTTCCTTTTTGGGCAAACATCGACGGCTTTTGGAATCCGGCGGAGCTGGCCATGGGGGGATTTGATGGCACGACGGTGACCGCCATCGTGGAGATTGGCTTCGAAGACCTTGATGGCAATGGGCCTTCCTATTGGGTAGGGACGGAACCCATGGGCCAGGCAAGGATGGACTTCCAAGCGGAAGCGTTTTCCATGTACGAAAGCGCGACGGTTTGGGTGTTTGGCGGGTTCGATGGCGATTTCGCCTTGGCGTCCACGGAGGCTTTTTTGGCCGACGAGGAGACTTGGCTGCCCGGCCCTGACATGCTGTCGCCGAGGACGAACCACCGTTCGATTCGGCTGAACAGCAACCAGGTGTTGATCACAGGAGGGTTTGATGGCCAGGAGGAAACGGCTTCTTGCGAGGTGTTTGACCTCACGACCCAAACATTCACCGCGGTGGCATCCATGAACGTGGGTCGCGCGTCCCACACGCTCTCGAGCTTGGGCGACGGCCGGGTGTTGGTGACGGGAGGTTTCAACGCTGCAGCGGGGTTTCAGCTGTCGTCGTGCGAGGTGTACGACCCCGAGACAGACGTTTGGACAGAGGTGGAGCCCTTGCCTGTGGCGGTCGACAACCATGCCGCCACGCTCGTTGCGTTGACCGGACAATCGCCGGATGTGGTAGTCGTGACAGGTGGAAGGACGTTCAATCCGGACCTGAATTTGTTCGAAGGAGAGCCTACCGGCGCCATGCTTGACGTGGCCATCTTGTCTTGGGTCCCGTTTGATTTGGCGTCCCCGCACAGCTACCATCTGACCACGCATTTGGATGGGGCGTCCCCCGAGTTGTTTGTGATGGGTGGCGCAGACCAAACGGGCAGCGGTGTTGAAACCACCTACGGCCAGACGGAATGGCTGTTGGGCACCGAAACCCAAGAATGGTCCGCACCGGCCATCACCCAGAACCGGCACCGCGCCGCGGGTTGCAGAACCGGCACAGGGATGACGCAGTGCTATACGGTGTGCGGAGGGGATGCGGCCATGGAAGGCACGTGCTTCACGGTGTGCCCCGAGACTTCTGGGATCGACGACCTTGAAGGAATGGATGCCGGGGTTTTGCTGTACCCCAATCCCGTGGTGGGGCAGTCAGCCTTGTGGACGTCAGACCAGGCCCACCTGCAGGGGTGGACGTTGATGGACGCGTTTGGCAAGTTGGTGTTGGAAGGAAAGGGCCCCTCTCTGGATGGCGCCCAATTGTCGCCGGGCATGCACGTCCTGAACATTCCAGGACACGCGCCCTTGAAGGTGTTGATTCGCTGAATTGACGCGTGCGACAAACGAAAAGCCCCGCCCCTTTGGTGGGGCTTTTTGCTGCCCAAAGTCGAAGGTTGCAACCTTTTGGTTGTGAACATCGTAAACCGGACGAGTTGCTTTTGCGTAACACTTTGTTTACATTGGCTTAACATGAAGGGCATCCACATCCAACTGCTCATGCTCCTCCTCACCGGGGGAATGCTCGGCCAAGTCGGCCTGGCCCAGGCCCCTGCGGCCCAGGGATGGGGCGTGGGTGTCGATGCATCTCGCTTGGCATGTGGGCATGCGGTGTTGCACGTGGAACGCGTGCAAAGCAGCGACGTGCTATGGACCTTGGACGTCGGTCGATACATCGGGTCCTTGAACGAGGCGATGCCTTGTTGGAGGGACTTGCAGGGCGATGTCCAGTCGGGGCACGTCATTGCAGCAGGCGTGAAGGCCTTTCCCTCGGGAGAATTCAAGCTTGGTGCCCAATGGTTTGTGGGAGCCGACGTGAGCCGAGAGTCTTACAACCTGGCTCGCCTTGAATCGCTGCAAACGCTGGAGAATCCGGCAGGGTTCCGTCAAACACGGGAAGAAGCCCGTTTGATGGTTGGCGCACAATGGTCTTGGGGCCGTCACTTGGTTCTCCGTGCCCACGTAGGCATGGGCGTCATCCGCGACCGAGTGTCAGCTTGGGCAGAAGGGAGCACGATCAATTCGTTGCCAATTGCCCGTCCTGGAGGCCTTGAGCTTGTTTGGCGCTGGTAAGTTCAGCAGCTTCTTCGGCGGTCATCCCCGCAATGTCTTCGAAGATGGCCAAGGCCTGCAAGGCGCTTTCCACCTTGTCGATGCGCAAACGCAAGCCGCCATTCCGTTGGTACATGCTGGCATCTTTGGCGTGGTGCTTCAAGTATTCCAACACACGGGCAAACATGGCGCTCTGGAAGTAGGCGCTGTCCTCGTCGGCCACGAAGGCACCGATGAGTTTGTTGCTCTTGAGCACCACCTTTTCCAAGCCCAGCAGTTGGGCAACCCAGCGTAGTTTCAGTGTACCCAGCAGCTCCTCCGTTTCCGTGGGCAGGGGCCCAAACCGATCCTCCAGACGTGCCTTGAACGCATTCATGCCCTCGGCGTTGGCCAAGCCGTCAAGTTCTCGGTACAGGGCGATGCGCTCCGGGATGTCGGAGACGTAGTGGTCAGGAATGAGCAGGGACAGGTCGGTTTCCAGCACGGTCTCTTCCACGTAGAGGCCTGATTGGGCCTGCTCTTCGGCAATCAGTCCCTGGAATTGTTCTTCCTTGAGCTCTTTCACGGCTTCCGCCAAGATGCGCTGGTACATGTCGAAGCCCAGGTCGTTGATGAAGCCACTTTGCTCGGCCCCAAGCAGGTCGCCGGCGCCCCGAATGTCCAGGTCTCGCATGGCGATTTGCATGCCCGAGCCGAGATCTGAGAACTGCTCGAGGGCCTGCATACGTTTCCGAGATTCGGCGGGCAACGCGCTCAGGGGAGGAGCCATGAGGTAGCAAAAAGCCTTTCGGTTGGACCGTCCTACGCGCCCCCGCAGCTGGTGCAAATCGCTCAGCCCAAACTTGTGCGCTTCGTTGATGAGGATTGTGTTCGCGTTGGAAATGTCGATGCCGCTTTCGATGATGGTCGTGGCCACCAGCACGTCGTACGACCCATCGATGAACCGCGCCATGATGTCCTCGAGCTCCTTGCCTTCCATTTGGCCATGGCCAATGCCGATGCGGGCGTCTGGCACCAGGCGTTGAATCATGCCGGCCACTTCTTGGATGTTGCCCACGCGGTTGTGGACGAAGTAGGCCTGGCCGCCTCGGCTGATTTCGTAAGCGATGGCGTCGCGAATGACCTCTTCGTTGAAGCCCGTGATGATGGTGTCCACGGGATGCCTGTTGGGTGGCGGCGTGCGAATGATGCTCAAATCACGCGCACCCATCAAGGAAAATTGCAACGTCCTCGGGATGGGTGTTGCCGTGAGCGTCAGGGTGTCCACGTTGGCCTTGAAGGTCTTCAGCTTGTCCTTCACGCTGACGCCAAACTTTTGTTCCTCGTCAATGATCAGCAGACCCAGGTCCTTGAATTTGACCCGTTTGCCCACGATGGCATGGGTGCCAACCAGGATGTCGATGTCCCCCGACTCCAGCCGTTTGACCGTTTCCGTCAGGGCCTTGCCGGTTTTGAATCGGTTGATGAAGTCCACCTTCACC
>CAZKGY010000153.1:0-4742 GCA_964552305.1 uncultured Comamonadaceae bacterium | reverse complement strand
CGTCGGGTCTTCGATGGTGGCGACGATGGACCCGCCACTGCCTTCAAGGCATTGGTAGACGATGTAACCCAAGGTCTCGTCGGTTGCCTCGAACGACCAATACACGTGGGATTCGCCGTTGTCGACGTCGACGTGAGACACCACGGGCGCGTCGCCGGCTTGCGTGCCCAAGGTGAGGTCGGTGACGTTGCTGACGTGCTCGTCTTCGCCGTTGCTGGCGAGTTGCCTCACGCGATACACGAGCAACTGCACGCATGGTCCGTGGTAGTCGGTGAAGCTCCCTCCTTGTGGCGAGTCGTCCACTTCGGCGATGAGGTCCCAGTCGGCGGTGGAGGCGTTCAATCGTTCCAACCGGAACGGGCCGCCCGCCGCATCGCCCGACAGGGCGTAGGGGCTGTTCCACGACAAGTCGATTTCGCCGTCAACGTCCCCTTCGGCAATGGCGACGTGGATGCTGCAGAGGTAGGGCGAGGGGTCGGACACGCTTTGGATGCCTCCGTCGGTGGTCACTTGGATGCCGGTGAAGCAATGGGCCAGGTCGTTCGCGTTGTACAGGAAGGAGGGCATGACCCATCCGGTGGGCAATTGACCTGAAATGAGGTCGGGGCCGACTTCGTGCCAAATGGTCCCGAGCGGGTTGACGTCCAAATCGAACACCTTGATCTCGTTCCGCACAAACTCTTCCGTCCCGACTTGCTGGAAAATGTCCCAGTGAAGGGTGGCGTTGCCCGCGGCGTTCACGTTGTTGACGTGGGTTAGCGTGGGCGGGTCACCCTGCGCCTTGCATGCCATCGCAAGGCCCCAAGCCACCATGGCGAACGCCAAGTGTTTGGGCTGAAAAAAGAAGGTAGACAGGCGCATGGGGAATGTCACGGATACAGAACGTTGCTTCTCACTCAAAAGTACACGCGAACGTCATGGCCGACCGCGCGGGGTCCATGCGTTGCTGACATCGCTTTGTGAGTGGCGAATCAGCCCTCCGGATTGCGGTATTTCTCGGACCCGCCGTAGCCGTAGCCGTATCCGTATTCGGCGCCGTAGGTGACGTAACCGTACTTCGCTGCGTAGCGGTTGTAGTAGTAGAGCCAGCGTTTGGTCTTCACCCCATTCAGCACAAACGAAGCGTGCTTCAGCCCGTTTTGCGCCAACAGCCCCTCCAAATGCTGGACGCCGCGGCGGGAAGAATGGGACACGTTCGTGATCAACAAGGCCGTGTCCACGTGCTCCATCAAGACCAGCGCGTCGCTGATCAGCAAGATGGGAGGCGTGTCGAGGATGACGTAATCGTACTGCGCCTTCAGGTTGGCGACGAGCGCCTTCATCCGGTCGCTCAAGATGAGGTCGGACGCGTTGGGCGGAATGGGCCCCGCAGGGATGACGTCCAAAGAGTCGTAAAGGCCTTTTTGAATGACGTCTGCAACCGAGGCCTTGCCGATGAGCAACGACGACGCCCCCCGGTCGTTTTCCATGCCCATGTACGTGTGTACCTTGGGTTTGTGCATGTCGAAATCGACGAGCGCCACGCGTTTCCCGGCCTTGGCCAAGATGCTCGCTAGGTTGACACTCACAAAGGACTTGCCCTCTTGGGGGTGAAGCGACGAGACCAAAATCACGTTCGCGCCCTCCTTCGCGAGCAGGTATTGCAAGTTCGTGCGTAGCGCCCTGAACGCTTCTGTCACCGAGGAGCGGCTGTCGGCCCGCACCGCGATGGGGTCCTGGGCCATTTCGCGGAAGAACGGGATGCCTCCGATGACCGGGAAGTCCACGATTTCACGCAGCTCCGACATGCTGTCGATGCGATCGAAAAAGACCGAGCGAAGGACCGCAAGCGCCAAGGCCAGCGCCAAGGCGCCGAGCGTGTAAGTCAGCAGGGTTCTGCCCTTGTCCGGGCCCACCAATCCGGTGTGCCTGGCGCGTTCGATGAGGCGCGCTTCCGGGGTGATGCTGGCACGGGCAATGATCGTGGCGGCCTTCCGCTCGAGGAGGTAGATCGCGAGCTTCTCGTTGACGCCCAGCTTGCGCTCCATTGCAAGGATGTCGCGCTGGGTTTTGGGCAGGTCGGACAACCGGGACTCCATGTCGCGGATGTCCCCGGCGATTTCCACCTTCCTACGGCCGACGTCGCCCACTCGGTCAGCGAGGTAGTCCACCACGCCTCCCCGAACGTGCTTGGCGGTGGAGTCCAGGCGTCGCACCTGGTAAGAACCTGGTTGCACGTCCAAAAGCATGGCCGAGCGCCGGGCTTGCAGTTCGTAGAGTTCCGCCAGTTGCTGGGTCATGACCGGGTCCTCAAGCGCCAAAAAGCTCACTGGAGGCAACTGGTCGGTCGGGTTTTGCAAATACACTTCCAAGGCTTCGAGGCTGCCCGATTCCATGTCCAATTCCCGCTGCCGGCGTTCCAATTCGATCAGCGTGGTGAAGTATTCGGCTTGTTCGCGCGACAAGTCAAGCACCTGGTTTTGGGCCCGGTAAAAGTCCACTTGGCGTTCCAAGGTGTCGGTGAGGGCGTTGATTTCCGCCAACTGTTCCCCAATGAACGCCTCGGTTTGAAGGTTGGTGGCCAGCCTTGCCTCGGCTGTGTAGTCGATGAAGGTTGCCGCCAGGGTGTCCAAGAATCGCTTGGCGCGGGAGGGGAGCACGTCTTGGCAAGTCAAGGAGAGGACGCTCGTGCGCTCCACGTTGTTGGCTTTCAACCTCGCCCGGTATTGCTGGATGCGCTGGTCGCGGGTGAACACCGTGAAGCGGTACTGCGACCGGCGGACTTCTTCCAGCCACGATTGCTTGCCACGAAAATCGCGTTTGAGGCGAATGGTGAGGTCCATGCCGTCCGCTTGCACCCGTTCGCCAAACCGACGCTTCGGCGAGGCTTCCACCTCGTCTTTGGTTTGGCCTGGCAGCCCCAGACGATAGTGGCTGGCATCGACCACGAACAAATCGATGGGCTTGCCCGTCATGCTGGCCGACCAGTTCTCGACGTCGCATTCGATGGCCACAGGTGCAAATCCTTCGACGGGTGATTCCTTGATGCGTCCAACCAAGGCGTAGTCGACCGGGTCGTTAATTTTGTCAATGACCCGGCCAATCAGGTCGTAGCTGCGCAACACGCGCAGCTGGTTTTGGACGTCGTCGTTGTACAGACGGTAGGCAGACGACATCGACGTAGAGCGCCCCATCATGCCCATCACCCCGGCGTCTTGCTCGTTCGTCAACAACAGCTCCGCGGTCGCCTTGTGCACGTCCACTTGCCGGTGCGTCACCAACCGCCCCATCCCGTACCCCAGCACCACGAAGGCCACCAGCATCCACCAGTTCTTCCCCACCAGCTTGATGTAGGGGGTCAAATCTTCCAAACTCAGGAACGGTTGTTGGGTGCTTTTTGCCACCTTTGGGCAAAAGTAACCGACAAGCCTACGCCATGCGCACCTTCCCAACAACCTTTCCCGCTGAGCCTCTGATTGCCGGCATCCGTCGCCTGATGTTGTTGGCGTGCATGGTTGGCATGACGGCGTGGCACGCACAGGCCCAAGATGGATTTTGTTGTGATCCGAACAGCGACAACTACGACTTCGTCGAGTGCCCCGGAATAGGGAACTTCCCTGGAGACCCCGATTGCACCTCCATCCCGCTTGACGGTGGGCTGGGCCTGTTGGCCCTGGCAGGAGGTGGCCTTGCCACCGCGGCCATCCGTCGTCGCAAAGAAGTCCAAGGGGCGGATTCGGTCAACCTTTGATTCCTGCCCACGGACACTTTTGAATCTAGCTGAGCCCCATGGCTTCCGACACCAAGTCTCGTGACACGTGGATGACTGCGACGCGAGGCCTCCTGGCAACCCCAACATTTCGGTTTTTTGCGGTGGCGTTCGTCTCGTATGCCCTGTGGAGCGTGGCATACGAGCAGGTGCTCAAGCCTCGCACCATGTTGGATGAAACGGTGATTGACCACATGGTACAGTCCACGGAAGGCGCCTTCGACCTTGTGGGTTGGCCGGCGGGAACCTATCCCCAACCGGAGACCCATCGAAACAGGGTGGGGGTGGCCGGCTACGCGGGGGTCCGCATCGGTGAACCCTGCGACGGCGTCGAACTTTTCGCCTTGTTTGCCCTATTCATCCTGGCCTTTCCGGGTCCTTGGCTCAAAAAATTGGGATTCATTCCGCTCGGCATCCTGATTCTGCACGGGGCCAACATTGGGCGAGTGGTGGTGCTGGCGCGCATCCAGGCGACGTCGCCCGAGTGGCTCGAGTTCAACCACGACTACACGTTCACCGTCCTCATCTACGGACTGGTCTTTGCGCTGTGGTACCTCTGGACCGTTTGGGGTCGAACCAGCACACCGTCAACGCAAGACGCATGACTTCGCAAGGCAGTCCACAAGCAAGGCCTACGTTGCCATGGCGTCGGCCTTGGTGGCTGGCAGTGCTTCTGGCGATGCTGGCGTTTGGCCTCGTTCAAGAGCAGGCCAAAATCAAGGTCAATCACTACTTGCAAGTGGCTGACGACGAACAGCTTTGGGACGAAGACGCCGAGACTCGTCAGGCCTGGTGGGAGGAAAAGGCCCCGGTTGACCGCCACAACTTTTACGTCAGTCGAGACACCTGGACGATGTTCCATGGATTTGCCCGTGCCCAACTGGTGCGGTTCAAGTGGGCATTGTCGGCGGTGATCCTTCTCGCGTTTTTGGGCCTTGACGTGTTGTTGTTGCGGGCCACGTTGTTGAGCATCACCGAGGTGTCGCCGTACTGG
>CAZKGY010000152.1:0-4768 GCA_964552305.1 uncultured Comamonadaceae bacterium | reverse complement strand
CCTACGAGGAGCGTTTGCTGGGCATTGACAACGCGATGGATGGGGTTCGTTTGGTCTTGACTCCAATCGCTGGCATTCAGGCCAAATTCATCTACGGCAAGCAACGGTTTGACTTCAAAGACGGCCTGATCAATGGTCCTGGAATCGTTCGGGCCATCGACGGCGAGATTGACCTCAACCAACTCGTGGAAGCCTGGAAAGACAAGCCGACCAAACTCACCTTGGCTGGCAGCTTCGTGAGCAAATTCCAGCCCGCATCCAGCGTCACGTCCGACACCTTGATTTTGAGCATGCCGCAAAACGTCGGTTCCTGGTCGTACCGTGCCCGCGCCCAGCGAAAGGGCTGGATGGCAGAAGCGGAGTACGTGAAGAAAATCAACGACCCGAACGCGGACAACAACTACACCTACAGGGACGGCGAGGGCTTTCTCGCGTCTTTGGGATACAGCCAAAAGGGACTTGGGATGTTGCTCTCGGCCAAAATGGTCGACAACATGAGCTTCCGTTCCGACCGCGACATGCGGTTGTTTGACCTCCCTGTCAACTTCATTCCTGCTGTCACACAGCCTCACACCTACAACCTTGCGGCGACCTTGTATCCCTACGCCACGGTCATCTCTGGCGAGACAAGTGCCTCGGCCGAGTTGTTTTACACGATCCCCAAGGGCAGCAAGCTTGGAGGCAAGTATGGCACGAAGTTGACCGCGAGCTTTTCGGCAGCCAACAGCCTGGACACGACGCGATACGAAGCGGGCACCTTGAACGAACGCTTGTACGGCTACGAAAGGAACAGTTGGGGACCGGGTGAAGAGTTGTTTGTCAGGGACTTCAACGCGAGCATTGGGCGAAAGTTCAACACCAAGTGGAACGCCAAACTCACCTACTTCCACTTCGACTTCAACACGTCGACGACCCCCGTCACCACGGACTACAAAGGCATTGTGAATGCAGACATCTTCGTCCTTGAGACGAAATGGAAGGTCCAACCAAAGCAAAGCCTCAGGACTGAAATTCAGGGCCTCTGGGTGGGCGACGACCCCGACAGCCCAGACCAATTGCAAGACAAGGGCCATTGGGCCACCGTTCTTGCCGAATACACGTGGAGCCCGCACTGGTTTGTCAGCGTGTTGGACCAGTACAATTTTGGCAACAACGATCCCGGCAAGCGAATCCATTACGTCTACGGCGCGGCGGGCTACATCAACGGCCCCCACCGCCTGAGCGTCGGTTACGGCAAGCGGCGTGAGGGGATTTTCTGCGTGGGCGGGGTGTGTCGAGCGGTCCCTGCCTCGAACGGCTTTGAAATGACATTCACCAGCAGTTTTTGACAGACTTGTTTGACGGTGCAACCATCCCATGCACCAAGGCGACTTGTACCCGCTGGGCCATGACTTGAAACGGAGGTGTCCATTGGTAGCACGGCTTGTTTATTTTTGAACCCTCTATTGGTCTTGAACCACCTGAACCTGAAACGAATCAAAACCAACTTCTATGAAGCAATTCTTCTCTCTCCTGGCTGCGGCCACGATTTCATTGGGCGCGTTCGCCCAATTGCCTGATGGCAGCCAAGCACCCGACTTCACCGCGACGGACATCGACGGCGTGGAGTGGAACCTCCAAACCCTTCTTGACGAAGGCAAGACGGTCATCATCGACTTCAGCGCCACTTGGTGCGGACCTTGCTGGGCGTACCACAACACCCACATCCTCCGCGACTTGCACGACACGTTTGGCCCTGATGGCACCAACGACCTCGTCGTGTTCTTCTTGGAAGGTGACGACACCACCACCCAAGCAGACTTGGAAGGCACTGGCACCGCCACTGCTGGTAACTGGATCACAGGAACCACCTACCCCATCATCGACAACGCGGGTGGCATCTTTGACGAATACGCCGGGGCCTACTACCCAACCATCTACACCATCTGCCCTGACGGCATCTTGACCGAGTCTGGTCAAGCAAGCTTTGCAGATCACGTGGCGATTGCGTTCGGTGATTGTGAAAATGCGATCTCTGGTGCGGCACCAATCATGAACTACAACGGCGAGACTTCTTCTTGCGGTGGCGCCGAGTGGGCTGCCTCTGCTGAACTCACGAACCTCGGCTCCGAAGCCGTGACTTCTGCCATGTTCGAAGTGACCATCGGCGGAACCACCGAAAACGTGGACTGGAGCGGCGACTTGGGCACTGGTGCCACGCAAACCGTGGATCTCGGCACCTTCACCGCCACTGGAGACTTCACGTGCGACCTCGTTGGCGTCAACGGCGAAGGCTGGAATGCTTCCCAGACCGTGACCATCGTTGGTTCTGAAGAAACGAACTCCTACATCCAAATCCGCATCACCACCGACAACTGGCCTGAAGAGACCGGTTGGGAGTTGCGGGATGCAAACGGTTCATTGATTGAGAACGTGAACGTGGGCGATTTGGCCGGTTCTGCAGACACTGAATTCATTTGGAATGTCGGTTTGCCTGAATTGGGCTGCTACACCTTCACCATGTACGATTCCTACGGCGATGGCTTGTTCGCTTCACAGTGGGGCAACTACGCCGACGGCATGGCTGGCATTTACAGCATGAACGGCGACGTGCAGGAAGGTATCGTTTGGGAATACATGGGGTCTTCCCAAGTCGAGTTTGCCGAAGTAACGGCAGGTCTTGAGGCAACGGCCGTTTCAAGCGTGAACGAGGCTTCTTTGGCCACTTCAATCAACGTGTTCCCGAACCCAACGCGTGGCTTGGCTTCTTTGGAATTCACCACTGCCAAGGCCGGCATGGCCACCGTGGAGGTCTACAACCTCGTGGGTGAGCGCGTGTTGTTCGACGGCTTGGGCAACTTGCCTGCCGGTTTGAACCGCACCACGCTTGATTGCTCAGGCATGGAAGCTGGCATCTACTTGGTGAACGTGAACGCTGGAGGTGAAACCACCACCATGCGCATCACCAAGCAGTAAGCAAACGCACTGCATCCAATGCACAAGAATCCGCGTGGCTTCGGTCACGCGGATTTTTTTGTGCCCTTGCCGCCACTTCTTTCCGAAATTCGTCTCATGAAACATCGTGTTCACACCCTGTTTGTGCCTCTGGCCTTCGTGCTCGGACTTGTCTCCTGCGACCGCATTGACGACCCCGTGGAAGGAATCATTGAAACCATCGATGAGACTTACGACATTCCTGCTCTGGAGCCACTTGACACCGATGTCCAGCGTGTGCTGATTGAGGACTTCACGGGCCACCAGTGTGGCAACTGCCCCAACGCCAACTTGGTGTTGAATGCTCTGAAGGACGCCCATCCTGACGCAATCATTCCCATGGCCATCCATGCGGGAAGCTTGGCGCTCACCAGCGAGGAGTACCCCACGGATTGGACGAGTGGCGAAGGCAACGAATACTGGAACGATTTGGACATCCCCGTGAATCCCATCGGGCGCGTCAACCGCACAGACAACGAAGGCACCAGCTTGCTCCCTGACCAATGGGAGGAGGCGCTTGCCCCGATGTTGAATGCCACGCCCGTCGTAGGAATGCAAATGGCTGTGGATGGGGACTTCGATCCCACGAAGTTGTTCGTGCACGTGCATGCCACCTGGTTGGCCGATTTCGAGGGGGAAGCCAAATTGGCCGTGCTCATCCTCGAAAACGACCTCGTCGGACCGCAACTTTGGTACGGCAACAGCCCGGAATACGTCGAGGAATACGTTCACGCACACGTGCTGCGTGGCAGCATCACAGGCGCCAAAGGCGAGGTGGCGGCCACCAACCCTGGCGCGGGGGACGCCGCGCAATTTGACTACGCTTTGACTTGGAACGACGACTGGATCAAGGCGAACGCCGAGGTCGTCGCTGTGTTGACGGACGTGGCCACTGGCCGGGTGTTGCAAGCCATCTCCCAAGACGTGTTCGAATGAGGCCAATCACCTGCTTGGTCGTTTGGTTGGGTTTCATGGGCATGGCTTGGAGCCAGTCTGAGCCATCCCTCCCCTGGACGTTCAAGGGCGGTCTCATGGGAGGCGTGACCACGTCCCAAATCCGCGGCGACAGGGCAGACGGGTTCAACAAGTTTGGCCTTCACGGAGGGGCCCTTTTGGAAATGAGGCGATACGCCAACCTGGGCTTTCAATTGGGCATCGTGTACAACGAGAAAGGCAGCAGGAAAGTGCAATACCCGAAGATTGGGGATTTCACCACTTGGCGGTACAAATTCTCGTACTTCGACATCCCGATCACGGCGATCTACGATTGGCGGGATGGCATCACGGTGGGGGCCGGCTTGCAGCCCAGCGTGTTGATCAATGCGCTTGAAGATGGCATCACCACGGGGTCCGTCACAGGCGACTGGAACCCCACCGCCCTCCCGATCCGCAAGTACGAGCTCGCATGGGTGTTGTGGGTCGGAATGAGGCGAGGCGAATCGGGCGAGTGGTTTGTGCGCCACACGCAAAGCCTGCTGAGCATTGCCCCAAGGCCTGAAATTGTCAATCCCGTCATCCGCCGAGACGACCGGATGCTCAACGTGACCCTCCAAGCGGGTTACGCCTGGTTCTTCTCAAGGGCTGCTGCGGATTCCTGAATCACTCGTTGGGCGCGGCAATTCCTTGCCACACTTCATCCATTCCGGCCTGCACCTCGTCGGCTGCCGCCATCAGCGCTTGCCACAACCCTTGCTTCAGGGCGTCCACCTGCGCCACCATGTCGTCAACCTGCGCCCTGGCCAACGCCAACTTTCGCTGGCTGTTGGGGCCTGGAGCCTCGGACAGGTCCGGTTGC
>CAZKGY010000151.1:0-4772 GCA_964552305.1 uncultured Comamonadaceae bacterium | reverse complement strand
ACAACGCCCACCTGTCCGAACGCCGTGCCATCAATGCCAGTACTCTTTCGCTTCACGCTTGTACAGCTGGAACACCCACCCGAGCTCCACACCCCACCACGTGTCGAGGGTTTGAGGTTCGTTGGGCGTCAAGGTGTCGAAGTTCACCGAGCGGATGGCCCAGGTGTTGGCCATGCCTCCCACCACGCCCACAAACAAGTTGATGCGCTGGTCGTTGCTCATGTGCCAATAGCCCACAAACCCATCCACACAGGCGCCCCATCGCAGCCGGTCGTACCCTTTGCTGCGGTCTCCTTCCAACGGCCCAATGGCGTTTTCGGTGTACTCAAAATCCACCCGGTGGTGGATCGAACCGAGGCCCGCACGCACCAGCCATCCACTGTTGGGGTTGCTTATCATGGTGCTGAACACGTGGCCGAAGCAAGCCCCAAACTGGGCCCCTTGTCCCGTGATGCGAATCCTTGCCACGTCGCCTTCGTCGTCGATGATCTCGTCGTTGTCGGTGGTCAAGTTGCCAAGCAAGCCTGGGATGGTCACGTCTGCACCCCACCACGAAACCGCACGAAGCGCGACGTAGTGGTTGTTGGCGCCCTTGAGTCCAACCAGACCTCCGACGTTCCCGAAGGCCCCAAACGACTCGCCCCACGCACCCTGGGGAACGGCGCCGCCAAGGTTGAGTGAAATGTGCGGGGCGCGGATGCACGTGTCGTCCACGCCACGATCTGTTTGGCCTGTCGCAACCCACGCGCCAACCATGGCCCAAGCCACCAACCACAATTTCCGTGAAACCATGGATGCAAGGTAAAATGCATCACGCCGACATCAACCTCGCTCGCTATCTTCGCTTTCCCCATGCCGCACGATTCTTCCGCCCCTTTGCACCAAGCCTCGGCCTCCACCATGGTCGACTTGACGGGTCTGCACGCACGCATGAGGCCTGCCTTGGACGCGGCCATGGCGCGCGTCATGGAATCCAGCGCCTTCATCAAAGGGTCCGAAGTGGCGCAGTTCGAAGCGCGCCTGGAAACGGTCATGAACTTGGGTGGGGCGGCGATTGGTTGTGGCAACGGAACCGATGCCCTGACCCTCGCCCTGATGGCCCTCGGGGTGGGTCCGGGCGACGAGGTCATCGTGCCGGACTTCTCGTTCATCTCCACGGCCGAAACCGTGGCGCTTCGAGGTGCCATCCCCGTGTTCGTGGACATCGACCCGAGGACGTTTCAACTGGATTTGTCCTCGGCCCAGCGGGCGATCTCCCCACGAACCAAGGCCGTGGTGCCGGTGCACTTGTTTGGCCAATGCGCCGACATGCAGCCGCTGATGGCCTGGGCCCTCGAACATGGCTTGAAGGTGATTGAAGACAACGCCCAGAGCCTTGGTGCCACGTGTCATGGCGCTTCTGGGTTGGCCGCAGGCACCGTCGGCCACTTGGGAACGACAAGCTTTTTTCCATCGAAAAACTTGGGTTGCATGGGTGACGGCGGGGCCGTGCTTGTCGGGCAAGCCACCCCTGCCGAAGAACGCACGGCGTTGGCGGAGACCGTTCGACGCTTGGCCAACCACGGCGCCTCGCGGAAGTACCACCACGTCGCCGTCGGGATCAACTCCCGGCTGGACGCACTTCAAGCGGCATTTTTGGACGTCAAACTCGACCACTGGCCAGCCATGATCGAGGCGAGGCAAGAGGCGGCCTCCAGGTACGATGCCTTGCTGGCAGAACGCAACGAAACCAGCCTTTGGACGGTGGAACCACCCTTGCGGACCGCAGCCAGCGACCATCTCTTCCATCAGTATTGCGTCTTGCTGCCGAAAGGCACCGACCGGGACGCGCTTCAGTCCGCGCTGCGCGAGGCAGGCGTCGCCTCCATGGTGTATTACCCGACGCCCCTTTCTTCCCAGCCTGCCTTCCACGGCATCGGGCGGGTGGTGGACGGAGGCACGCCCGTCGCGCACGACGTCGCAGACCGAATTTTGGCCCTGCCCATGCACACCGAGCTCACACCAACCATCCAGACTCAGGTGATTGACGAACTTTGTCGACTTTTGCCATCGACTCAACCAAACCGCCCTTCGGGCGACGCCTAACCAATCAACACATGCACATTGCCGTAGTCGGAACAGGATACGTGGGACTCGTGACGGGCACCTGCTTGGCCGAAACCGGAAACACCGTCATTTGTGTGGACATCGACGAGGCCAAGGTCCAGGCCATGCAGGCCGGCCAGGTACCAATTTACGAGCCCAACCTTGAGACCCTGTTTCACCGCAACATTGGCGCGGGACGTTTGTCGTTCACGACATCCCTTCGCGAGGCCATCGATGCGTCCGACATCGTCTTCCTTGCGTTGCCCACGCCTCCAGACGAAGACGGGTCGGCCGATTTGAGCTACGTCTTGGGCGTGGCCCGAGAGCTCGGCCCCATGATGGATTCCTACAAGGTCATCGTCGACAAAAGCACAGTACCCGTGGGCACGGCAGACAAGGTCCGCGAGGCCATCTCCGAAGGCGCCCGCGTGGACTTTGACGTGGTGTCCAACCCGGAATTCCTTCGCGAAGGCTTTGCCGTGGACGACTTCATGAAGCCAGACCGCATCGTCGTGGGTTGCTCAAGCGAGCGCGGACGCCAACTCATGGAAGAGTTGTACAAGCCCTACGTCCGTCAGGGCAATCCCCTGATCTTCATGGATGAGCGGAGTGCAGAATTGACAAAGTACGCCGCCAACTCCTTCTTGGCCACGAAAATCACGTTCATGAATGAGGTGGCCAACTTTTGCGAGCTTGTCGGGGCCGACGTGGACATGGTCCGACGTGGCATGGGCACCGATTCCCGAATTGGACCACGCTTCTTGTTCCCTGGCATCGGCTACGGAGGCAGTTGCTTTCCCAAGGACGTGCAGGCCCTTCACAAGAGCGGCCAAGATGCCGGACTGACCTTCGAAATCTTGTCCAGCGTGATGGCCGTGAATGAGTCCCAGAAGACCATCCTTTTTGGCCGCATGCTCGAGCATTATGGGGGCGACTTGAAAGGGATTCGGGTGGCGCTTTGGGGCCTGGCCTTCAAGCCAGAGACCGACGACATCCGCGAGGCCCCTTCCCTGTACATGATTGACAAGCTCGTTGAAGCTGGCGCCGAGGTGGTGGCGTTTGACCCAGAGGCCATGGACAACGTCAAGGCCAAACTCGGGGACACCATCGCCTTCGCAGACCGGGCCATGGACGCCGTCCAAGAAGCCGATTGCCTGCTCATTTGCACCGAATGGGCCGCCTTCCGAACGCCCAACTTCGACGAACTCGAACGCACCATGAAGGCCAAGGTCATCTTCGACGGACGAAACCTCTACGAGACCGCCAAACTTGCGAAGCTGGGTTGGACCTACCACAGCATCGGACGGCCCAATCCCACCACCACATGAATGCGGCAGAACGCGTTTTGATCACCGGAGGCGCAGGCTTCCTCGGCTCCCACCTGTGTGAACGGTTCGTGCGTGACGGCTTCCAAGTCGTCGCCATGGACAACCTCATCACAGGCGACATGAGGAACATCGAGCATCTGTTGCCTCTGCCGAATTTCACGTTCGTCCACCAGGACGTCACGGAGTACATCCACGTGAGCGGGCCGCTGCACCACATCCTCCATTTTGCGTCGCCGGCAAGCCCCATCGACTACCTCAAAATCCCCATCCAAACGCTCAAGGTGGGGTCGCTGGGGGTGCACCGTTGCCTGGGCTTGGCCAAGGCAAAAGGCGCGCGCATCACCATTGCCTCGACCAGCGAGATTTATGGCGACCCCGAAGTCCACCCCCAGCACGAAGAATACTGGGGCCACGTGAACACGGTGGGACCCCGCGGGGTCTACGACGAAGCGAAACGCTTCCAGGAAGCCATCACCATGGCCTACCACACGTTCCACGGCCTGGAAACGCGCATCGCACGCATCTTCAACACCTACGGACCGCGCATGCGGCTGAACGACGGTCGCGCCTTGCCTGCCTTCATTGGACAAGCCTTACGCGGAGAACCCATCACGGTGTTTGGGACAGGTGCCCAAACGCGAAGCTTCTGTTACGTCGATGACCTCATCGAGGGCATCGTCCGGCTTCACTTCAGCGACGAAACCAGGCCCGTGAACCTCGGCAACCCGGATGAAATTTCCATCGCCGAGTTTGCCAACGAGATCCTCGCCTTGACCGGCGCCGACGTCGAGGTGGAGCACCGTGACCTTCCCGAGAACGACCCCAAGCAACGCCGGCCTGACATCACCCGCGCCCGCGACGTCCTGAACTGGGAGCCCAAGGTGGCTCGGGCCGAGGGGCTCAAGCGCACCTACGAGTTTTTCAAAGGGCTCAGCGACGCCGACTTGAGGAAAAGCGAGCACAAAGACTTCGAGCGTTACACCACACGTTGACCCACTTTGCCTTGATTGATCCCTCCGCATTCATCCATGAATCCGCCGCCGTCGATGAAGGCGCCCATCTCGGGGCCGACGTCAAGGTTTGGCATTTTGCGCACGTCATGCCGGGCGCACGTCTCGGCGCCGGAACCAGCCTGGGCCAGGGCTGCTACGTGGCCTCCACGGTGCGCTTGGGACGCAACGTCAAGGTCCAAAACAACGTGAGCCTGTACGACGGCGTGTCGTGCGACGACGACGTCTTCCTCGGGCCTTCCTGCGTCTTCACCAACGTTCGGAACCCTCGGAGCGCGGTGAACCGGCGCGGCGAGTACGAACCCACGCACGTCGGCCAAGGTGCCACCATCGGGGCCAACGCCACGGT
>CAZKGY010000150.1:0-4789 GCA_964552305.1 uncultured Comamonadaceae bacterium | reverse complement strand
CCATGCCTAGGGACAGGGCCGCCACGGCCGGAGCGGGGACGTGGCCGAGTTTGTGTCGAATGACGTTCACGCTCAAACCGTAACACGCCGTGGCCAACACCACTCGACCTGCGCCACTGGCCATGTCCACGTGCAACGCGCTGCCCATTCCGGGTTGAAACGCGAGCACTCCTGCACCCAACAGGCCCACCAGCAATCCGGCGACTTGCAACCGCTTCATTCGGGTGCGAAACAGCATGACCCCAACCAAGAAGGTGAACATGGGCGTGAGGGCGTTGAGCATGCCCGCCACGGAGGACGGGATCATGGTTTGGGCGGTGGTGAAGCAGTAGGCAGGCACGAGGTTGCCCACGGTGCCCACGACCAAAAGCCAAGGCAGGGTTGCGGCGTTGAGGTGTTGACGGTGGTACACGGCGATGGGCAACATCGCGAGTCCTGCGATGGCGATTCGCCCCATGGCCACGTCCAGCGCGGAGAACAAGGGCATCCCACCCCGGTCAAACAGCGCGAGCTTCATCAAGATGAACGAGCTTCCCCACACAAAGCCCAAAGCCAGGAGGGCAAGCCACATGGTTGCATTTGACGTCCGCATGAAGATGCAAAATTAGCATAAGGCCTTCGGCTGGGGCGAGGGGCAGGGCTATCTTTGATTCATGCGTTTGCTTGTCTTTGCGTTGTTGGCCTCAGGCCTCGTGTCTTGCGGTTCGGGACCCCATCCGACGGTGGAAACCGTGTACGTGGAAACCCACGTCGAGGGGGCGGAAGACCGATCGACGGCAACGATGTCCGTCCAAGGAATGATGTGTGAAGTGGGTTGCGTGGCCAAGGTCCGCAAGGAGCTGCTGGAAGTGAAGGGCGTGGCGTCTGCCATGATTGACTTTGAAAAGGACCGCGAATTGAATTTTGCCACCATCGAATTTGACGCCGACGCCGTGAGTGCGGCTGAGTTGGTGGCGAAAGTGGTCGCCATCGGCGATGGGATGTACCCCGTGCCCCAAATGGAGGTCACCCACGTGGGGGCAGGCCGGCCCCACCCATGAGTGGTTTTGCGACGTCGTTGAACACGTGGTTGCTCAGGGTGGCCAGGGTCGCCTTTTGGATGGCTTTCCTCGTGGTGCTGGCGGGCAGCGTGGTGCGCATGACAGGCAGCGGCATGGGGTGTCCGGATTGGCCCAAATGTTTTGGCCTGATGGTTCCCCCCACCGAGGCGAGCCAAGTCACCTGGCAAGAAGGAGAAACGTACGAGGCCGGGCGCATGCTGGTCGCCCACGACCAACTCTGGGTGGCGCAACGCGACCTCACGGCGGAAGACTTCCTTCTCGAACAAGCCCGAGGGGACTGGCAGCCCTACACCAAGCATGATTACGCCGTGTTCAACCCCGTCCACACGTGGGTGGAGTTCATCAACCGACTGTTGGGCGCCCTTGCGGGTCTCCCTGCGTTGCTGTTGTTTGTGCTGGCAGCCCTGGCAAGGGACATGAAGACGTGGCTGCTCTCGCTGTTGGCGCTTGTGGCTTTGGGCTTCGTGGCGTGGCTTGGCAAGCTTGTCGTGGACGGCAACCTCATCCCTCACAGCATCACCATCCACATGCTTGGCGCCCTCGCCATCTTGTGCGTGGACAGCGTGATCGTGCAGCGCCTTCGCGGGTTGACTGTGCGTTGGCATCGGTCGGCCCGGTGGGCCTTGGCGTTGGCCTTGCTCGTGACGTTGGGCCAAATCCTGACGGGAACGGAAGTGCGAGAGCTCGTCGACGCGTTGCTCAAGGACGGCCTCGGTCGCCCCGACCTCGCCGCCTCGTTGGCCGACAACTACCTCCTGTACCTCATCCACCGTTCGGGGTATTGGGTCGTGCTTGGCGCCCATGCCTTTTGGATGTTGCGCATGGGTCCCTTTGGCCAACGGCACGTCCTTCGGGCCCGAAACCTGGTGGCTGCCCTATTGGTGGCCCAATTGATCACAGGCCTGTTGTTCGCGTACGGGGCCTTCCCTGCGTGGGCCCAACCCATTCACCTGCTCATGGGCCTCGGCGTCTTTCTGGCGTCTTGGGGCTTGTTCTGGCGCACAACCTCTCGCTGATGGCTGCCACCCCCACCACCTCCATTCCTTTGGGCTTTGAGGCCCCGGCGTTTCGGTTGCCCGACGCCGTGACTGGCGCCACGATGGATTCCTCCGACCTCTTCGCCGGTGGACCCACTGTCGTGGTGTTCATGTGCAACCACTGCCCATTTGTGATTCACATGCTCGAGGCGTTTGTGGCGTTTGCCGCCGAATGCCGCGACCGCGGCGTCAACGTGGTGGCCATCTCGAGCAACGACGTGGTGCATTACCCCCAAGACGACGTGCCGCGCATGAAGGCGTTGGCGTTGGAGCACGGATTCACGTTTCCCTATCTGTACGACGAGACGCAGGACGTGGCCCGGGCCTACGACGCAGCGTGCACCCCAGATTTCAGCGTGTTCGACGCCGACCGGAAGTGCGTCTATCGGGGCCAATTCGATGGCTCACGGCCTGGCAACGACGTGCCGGTGACGGGCGAAGACCTGCGCCAGGTCGTGGATTGTTTGGTTCAAGGAACCCCTGTTCCTGCCGAGGGCCAAAGGCCGTCCATCGGCTGCAACATCAAGTGGCGCTGAAGGCGTCCAACGCGGCGCTCCAACCCCACGCTTGAGGCGAGGCGGCCGTGCCAGCCAGCGTCAGCCCAATGCGTTTGACGTGCTCCGCCGTGGTGTCGCCAATGGCAATCACTGGCGCGGTGCCCCCACTGGCCTTGTATCCCTCGGCGTTGGAGGGACTCAACACCAGCGCCACTTTGTGGTCGGGCAAGGTCACTTCCCGGGCTTCTACATCGTAGAAATGCCAGGGCTTGGCGTGGGACAGGTGCCCTTCCCAACGACGCATGGTGCGGTTGGCGTGGGGAATCCAAACTGTTGCGTCGCCAACCTCGTTGGCCAATGCCTTGAACACCTCCTCCGGGTTGCCGTTGCCTGTCCAGGCAATGTGGGTGCCAGAAGGCAACGCTTGGCGCGTGCCCTCGCCCATGGTGGCGATGCGAAATCGGGACAGGTCGTGTGTGGCGGCGAAGAGGGCCGCGCATTTGGGCGAGCCCAAAAACAGCCAATCGCCCTCCGCTGGGGTGCCTGGCACGGCCTCGCCCGAGGGACACACCTCGATGCACGAAGCCCCTTGAAGATCTGCGCCACGGGTGGCAAACAGTGCACGGAGCGGCGCGTCAGGCGCCAAGTCTTGCGTGATGAAGGCCGAGGGCCACGGTGCTGGAGCGGTCAGATCTTGAAGGAAGGTGCCCTCTGTTGCATCGGAGGCTGACACGTCAAACCAGGCCTGTCTCAGTGGGCCACGGGCTTCGCCGAGGTAGGTGTAGGCGTTTCGGGTTCCTCCGGGCACGTAGGCGCCAAACGGGAGTTGGCACCCGCCTTCCAATTCCCGGAGGATGCTTCGCTCCAACCCAATGGCGTGCACAGTTTCCGGGTCGGTGAGGGCCTGGACCAATGGAAGGAGGGGGTCGGCTTCGCGCATTTGCAAGGCGAGGGCGCCTTGGGCCGGTGCGGGCACGAAGTTCAAGGGGTCGAGGACGTGCACGTGCAGGTCGTTGAGGTCGAGTTCCAGTCGGTGCACGCCGGCGTGGGCGAGCATGATGGCGTCGTACTGCCCGTCGCGAAGTTTTTGAATGCGGGTCGGCACGTTGCCGCGCAACGCCTCAATCTGCAGGTCGGGTTGCCCCAGTTCGAGTTGGTTCTTCCGCCGCATGGACGAAGTGCCCACCACGCCGCCACGCTGAACGTGAAAGGGCGTGGTGAGGTCCACGGATTCGGGGCGCACCAAGACCACGTCTTCGACGGGCCCGCGGGGGGGCACGGCGGCGACCACGAGCCCGGCGGGTGGGGTCGTTTCGAGGTCCTTGTGGCTGTGCACGGCGAGGTCGACGTCGCCGTCGAGGAGGGCCTGTTCGATTTCTTTGGTGAAGAACCCCTTGCCCTCCATCTTGTCGAAGCTGACGTTTTGGATCTGGTCTCCACGCGTCTTCAACACCACAATCTCCACCGTGGCGCCGCGGGCTTGCAAGAGGTCACGGACGTGGTGCGCTTGCCACAACGCAAGGTCGCTGCCGCGGGTGCCGATGCGAATGTGGGGTGCGTTGCAAGACATGGGAGCAAGGTACGCGTGCCGGGGGGAGCGAGGTCAGGACTTGCGAAGCTGTTCAAGCACCGCTTCTTTGGCCAACTTCATGGGCAAGCCGACGTACTTCTTCTCGAGGTAGGCGACGATGCGCTCCACCACTTGACGGGCCTCTGCATCCAACCCTTCGAGGTCCTCGGCAAAAATGTCGCCCATGGCCGTGTCGCGGATGGCCTTGATCATGTTGGGCAGCTCGATGAGGGCCAGTTCCACCTCTCGGGCTTGCAGGCGCTCGATGTATTCCACCAATCCCGCTTCGAGGAGAGATTCGCATTTGCCGACTTCGGTGGCGCGGATGGCGAGGTTTTGGTCTGCAATTTCCTTGAGCGCGGTCATGTCCACCACGGTCAATTCAGGGCGTTCGCGGAAACCTGCATCAAGGTCCGAGGGAACGCCGAGGTCCAGCACGTGCAAGGGACCTGCGGGCAACATGCGGGCGTGTTCCCCCGTGAGAAGGGCCTGGTCGCTGCCGGTGCAGATGACGATGGCTGCGGGTCCTGCTGCGAGGGCATCAGGAAGCGCCTCGAGGGTCCCCACCATGGAGGTGTGCAGGATGTCCGCCAAGGCCTGCGCGCGCTCCAAGGAGCGGTTGAG
>CAZKGY010000149.1:0-4797 GCA_964552305.1 uncultured Comamonadaceae bacterium | reverse complement strand
CCGGCGGCGTGATGTCGTCCAAATTGTCGGGGACACTGAAAAAAGCCCACGCTTCCTCGAGCGAGATGGGCAAGACCAAAGACGTTCTCAGTTCGTGCATGTCGGGGTAACCCCCCACCACGAAAAAGGTTCACCGAAGCGGTCGCGCACAAAAAATGGAGCACCCGCCGTTGCCGGTGCTCCACTACGATTCACAACGAGGTCCTCCATTCTCATGCAGACCTACTCCGTTAATTTACATAATAATTATTGCGACTGCAACTCGTCAGCCCTCCTTTTTCTCATGCACCGTCAAAATCCGGTGCATTTCCTGGGGCGAAAATGGCTTGGACACAAAGCCCGTGGCTCCCCGTTCCATTGCCATGGACCTCGTTTTCTCGTCGGCAAAGGCGGTGACCATGTACACCGGGGTTGGCTCCAAGTCCCGGTCGCGCTCCAACCCTCGGAGGCGCGTCAGCGCTTCAAGGCCGTCCATTTCTGGCATCTGAACATCCAACAACAGCACGTCAAAGCCCCCCTTTTCCCAAGCCTCCAAAGCTTCCCGACCGTTGCCAACGACGACGCAAGCCAAGTTCCATCGGTCGAAGAGCGCCTGGGCATACATGATGTTCAACTCGTTGTCCTCGGCCATCAACACGCGGACGCCTGAACCGTCCCATGTCATGACTGCAGGCAACGCAGGCGAGACGGACGACGGCTCCTCTTTGACGGAACAAGTCTCAGCGGGCAACTCCAGCAAGAACCTGGCACCATTCGCGGATGGCATCAACAGGAGGTCTCCACCCATCAACACCGCCAATTCCCGCGAAATGGTTAACCCTAATCCAGTGCTTCCCATGTCCGAGGCCTGCTTCAATCCTCGCCCTTCAAACGGCAAGAAGATCGTTTCTCTTTCCGCATGCTCGATGCCGGGTCCAGAGTCCTTGACCTCGGCATAAATCCAGCCCGGTCTGTCTGAATTTTCAAAAATGTCCAAGGTGATTTCTCCTTCAACAGTGTACTTGATGGCGTTGCCAAGGAGGTTGGTCAAAATTTGGAGCCACTTGTCCACGTCGATGAGTCGGTTGTTGTTGCTCAAGCGACAAGAGCAGGTCAAGTTCAGTCCCTTCTGATCGGCCAGTAGGCGGTGCATTTTTGCCATGGCAGTCGTCGCCTCCACCACATTGACCTCCGTTTTGTTGACGACCTGGGCCCCCGATTCCAATTTGGTCAAATGGAGGATTTCATCCACAACCACTCGAAGCATGGCTGAAGCGTTTTGTGCACCCTGCCACAATGGCATTTCCTCCTCTGACCATGCCCGCGTGTCGAGCAAATGAAACAAACCATTGATGGCGTTGATCGGCGTTCGAATCTCATGACTCATCTTCATGAGCAAATCGCGCTCACGCTGCCTCGCCATGGCCTCGCTTGCCAAGGCTCGCTCGTTTTCCAATTCAAGCTCTTTGCGGTCCGTAATGTCAAAATGAATGCCGACTGATCCCACCACGTCACCGCTCAGGTTCCTCAGGGGAGCGCCTGTGATAAGCATCCAAATGCGATGGCCCAAACGATGGCGTACGGGAAGCTCGTATGACGAGGCCATGCCTCTCCTCCTATTCTCCATCACTTCAGTCATCATACGCTTTCCCGCGTCATCCAGAAGAAAATCACCCGTCGTACCAATGAGATCTTCCGTGCTATATCCTGTAATTTCTGCAAACCTTGAATGCACCTTCTGAACCACACCGTCTTTGTCAACCTCCACAAACCCCAAGTCCAACTCCTCAAGGATGGTTCGGTACTTGAACTCGCTCGCCCGCAATGCATGCAGCAACGCCTCCAACTCCGGTTTGCCCTTGATGTTTTCCTCCAATTGCCAATACGGGTGATTGGGTTCGTGATTTGAGTTAGAATCTTTGGACATTTGGTGAATCAACTTGCGATGCCTCGGAAAGTTCAGAAAACTCGGTTTGTAACGCAAGCTTTGCGGAACCTGCTGATGCGAAAACAAGGCTGGTTGATTGGACTCATGGGAGGCTTGGTTTGCGTGGTTCAAGCCCAAACCAATTGCAACCTCCCCCTCCAATTCAAAGATTCCATTCGAGTCCCTGATCGTTGGGAGGAGGCCTGGGAATCCCAAGCCCCTGACGCCTCGAAAGCCCTTGCCGAATGGCGTGCCGGAAATTTCGACCGCGTCCAACAAGCATGGAGGCTAGCCGCGCCGTGCCTGGAGGCTTGGTCTCGAGAAACCGAAAGCCGTAGCTTGCCGGCCTCGGCCACTTGGCTACCGCTCTGGAAAAGGGGTGCTGTGGTCGAAAAGTGCGACTGTGCCGTGCCTGATTCTTGGTGGGATGGTTTGGCTGCCTTTGACGGCGTAGAGGCCTTGGTCTGGATGAGCAACCAACTGCCATCCGAATCCGTCATGCCGCTGAATGCATGGGTTTCGCATGTTCGGTCTGGTGTCAGACTCCTTGAAAACTTGGCCCTCCCCCCCATTCATGTGGTTCAACCGGGCGAAACCGTGTACCAATTGGGACGTCGTTTCAACGTGTCCCCCAAGTGCATTGGCGAGCGCAATGGCGTTTGGGACAACCTCGAACCAGGCCATTGCTTGATCATTCCCTTGAAGCCGTGAACGAGTCGACCATGTCTTGGAGTGGCTGGCTCATGTGCTGGGGCTTGTTCTTGGGCGCATGGGCCGCGTTTGAAGCAGGGCTGCCAACGTGGTCGTGGACGCCCCACCCACCCGACGCCGTGTCGATCCTCATCCCCCGGCCTGTTCGTCCCCTTGCGCTTCCACCGACCACCCCGCCTCCATCCTCCCTGCAAAGGGTCGCAAAGACCGTGTTCCTGGAAACGCGACCAACCTACGACACCCTCGCGGCGTTTCCTTCGGCGTGGGAGTTGCACGGTCCGACCGTGGCGTGGTTTGGCATGGATCGCTTGGCGCAACGTTTGGCCCAGGCCAAGGGGGTCAAATTGGACGTCTTTCATTGGGGAGACAGCCAAATTGAAGGCGACCGCATCACGGGAACCATTCGGGCGAGTTGGCAACGGACTTGGGGAGGACGCGGACCCGGATGGATTTTGCCAAAATCCCCGAGCAACAGCTTCGCCCTGAAGGCCCAACGACAGGGCTCCATTGCCCGAAAATTGGGCTATGGCAACCAACGCGACACCAGTCACCGGTTCTTGCCCTTCTTGGGCCTCAACGAATTCGACAAGGCCGCCGTGTGGAAAGTCCGCGGCAACCCCATTGGCCACCGAACCAACCAAGGCTGGACCCAAACCCGAATGTGGTGCGCCGGAGCAGGCACCTGGTTGGGCAGCCACGACAGCGCCGAGTGGGTTGGACACGCAGCAAGGAAGGACACCATGCTGGTTTGGCAGCACCCACCCCTCCTAGATTCCGACCTTGTCATTCAGTCCGACGACGGCGCGCTTGCCGGCGTGGAATTCACAACCCCCAAAGGGGTGTTCCTACACAACCTGCCAATGCGCGGAGGCTCGGGCACCTTGTTTGACGACATCCCTCGTGACCGCTGGAAGCGATTCCTGGCGCAGACAAACCCAGGCCTCGTCGTTCTGCAATTCGGCGGCAACGCCCTTGCATCCATGACGCAACCTTCTCAAGTGGCGCGTTACGCGTCCGCCATCGGAAAGAACCTCGACCACTTCAAGGCATTGATGCCTCACGTTCCCGTAGTGTTCGTGGGGCCCTCAGACATGGGGCTGGCCCCCAACGAATTCCCGATGCTGGCCGCCACAATCGATGCCCTCAAGCACACGGCATTCGTCCACGGTGCCATGTACTGGGATTTGCAGGCCGTGATGGGTGGCCCAGGAAGCATGGCCCAATGGGTGGACGAGGGGCTCGCCGCGCGTGACGGCGTGCACTTTTCTCCCAAAGGAGCGAAACTCATCGGTCAACGCCTGGACATGGCGCTTCGGAGGGCGATGCGCGCCAGCCAACCCACGGAACACCTTGGGCCATGATGGCATTCACGAGCCTCGGGTTTTGGGCGCTCTTTGCCGCCACCTTTCTGGCCGTCGAATGGGCGAAAAAGGCGGCTGATGAGGCTCGCTTCCTCGTTTGGCGTAAGTGGCTCTACCTCTTGTTCAGCCTGACCTTTTACGGCCTGGCTTCGGGGAAGCTTCTGGTGGTGATGCTGGCCTCCATTGGAACCAACCACGCCTTGGCCCGTTGGATGCATCGCTCCCCATCTCGCCTGGCGGTTGCCCTTGCCGTGACCTTCAACGTGGTCCTCCTTGGCACGTTCAAATACGCTTACTTCGTGGCAGGCCTTTTCCCAGAAGCCATGCCTGCACAGGGCTTTCAATGGGGCGAGTTCCGACTGGAGCAATGGATGTTGCCACTCGGCATTTCCTTCTTCACATTCCAATCCATCAGCCACGCCTTGGACGTGCATCGAGGACGCCTGCCCCAGCCCACCTCGTTGCTGTCCTTCGCCACGTACATCACCTTTTTTCCGCAGCTCGTCGCAGGACCCATCGTGCGGGCAGCAGACTTCTTGCCTCAGCTGGAGCGCCGCGTCTCCGATTCTTTGTCAAGCCAAAAACACCATCTCGGGCTCATCGTCCAGGGATTCATGAAAAAAATGGTGTTCGGCGACTGGGTGGGGACCCTGCTGGTCGACCCAGTGTTTGGGGCTCCAGGCGACCACTCTGGCTTGGACCTTGCCCTTGCCTTGTACGGCTACAGCCTGCAGGTGTACGCCGATTTCAGCGGTTACACGGACATGGCCCAAGGCATGGCGGGCTTGTTGGGCATGCGCCTGCCCAACAACTTTGACT
>CAZKGY010000148.1:0-4811 GCA_964552305.1 uncultured Comamonadaceae bacterium | reverse complement strand
GTAGCCCGTAGGGGATTTGAACCCCTGCTACCAGGATGAAAACCTGGCGTCCTAACCCCTAGACGAACGGGCCAAAGAGGACCGCAAAGATAGTCAGGTTCTTCCTTCTCCACAACACCAGCCCAAAAAAATGCACGGGCGGGGAACGACAGGGTCAGGCGAGGTACGCACGCAACATCCACGAGGTCTTTTCCTGCTCGCGGATGTAGTCGCTCATGAGGGCGTTGGTGCCTTCGTCGTTCGCCTTATTGCTCAGGGCGAGGATGCCGCGCTCTCGAACGAGGAGCACGCCGTATGCTGCGGCACAGTGACGAACCGCCTCGACACCGTCGGTGACGTCCTTCACGGCAGGAATGGTGGCGCCAGCCACGTAGTCCTGCATGGCGTGAAGGGGCTTGCCACCCAAGGTCAGGATGCGCTCGGCGACCTCGTCGATCTTGACCTGGAGGTCGGTGTAGAACTCCTCGAATTTGAGGTGGAGCTCAAAGAAGTTTTGGCCTTGGACGTTCCAGTGGAAGCCGCGCACGTTTTGGTAGAAGACGTGGAGGTCGCAGAGCAGCGCGTTGAGCTCCTTGCTGAGCGCATTGCTGTCTTCGGTGTTCAGGCCGATGGGAAGGTTGGTGTCCATGGTGCGGTCGTTGGGCAGGATCAGTACGCTTTGGCGAAGAGAACACGGCGTGCGCTTGGGGCGCCTGTCTTGATGCAGGTGCCTGGCGTGGTGTCGCCTTCGTAGGGAATGCAACGGATGGTCGCCTTCGTTTCTTGCTTGATGCGCTCTTCGGTTTCGGCCGTGCCGTCCCAGTGGGCGCTCACGAAGCCGCCCTTGTCCAGGGCTGCGAGGAACTCGTCCCAGGTGTCGACCACGTGGGTGCCTTCCTTGATGCGGTCGTGGACGCGTGCCGTGAGGGAGCTCTGGATGTCGTCGAGCTGGGCGCGGACGTGGGCGGCGAGGCCGTCGAGCGACACAAAATCTTTGGTCTTGGTGTCGCGACGGGCGAGCTCGCACGTGCCTTTGGAGAGGTCACGAGGACCCATGGCGATGCGCAGGGGCACGCCCTTGAGTTCGTACTCGGCGAATTTCCAACCGCTGCGCTTCGTGTCGTCGTCGTCAAGCTTGACGCGGATGCCCGCAGCCTTGAGCTCGTCGGCGACGGCTTGGCACTTGGCGACGATCTCTTCCATTTGGTCTTGCCCCTTGTAGATGGGGACGATGACGACTTCAATGGGGGCGAGCTTGGGAGGAAGCACGAGGCCCTGGTCGTCGCTGTGGGTCATGATGAGGGCGCCCATCAAGCGGGTGCTGACGCCCCACGAGGTGGCCCAAACGTGGGACTTCCCTCCTTCCTTGTCGGCAAACGTGACGTCGAAGGCCTTGGCGAAGTTTTGGCCCAGGAAGTGGGAGGTGCCGGCCTGCAGGGCCTTGCCATCCTGCATGAGGGCTTCGATGCAGTAGGTGTCTTCGGCGCCCGCGAAGCGCTCGCTCTCGGTCTTCACGCCCTTGATGACGGGCATCGCCATGAAGTTCTCTGCGAAGTCCGCGTAGACTTCAAGCATCTTCTTGGCTTCCTCAACGGCCTCGTCCTTCGTGGCGTGGGCCGTGTGGCCTTCCTGCCAGAGGAATTCAGCCGTGCGCAAGAACAGGCGCGTGCGCATTTCCCAGCGCACCACGTTGGCCCACTGGTTCACGAGCAATGGCAAGTCGCGGTAGCTCTGGATCCAGTTCTTGTAGGTGTTCCAAATGATCGTCTCCGACGTGGGGCGAACGATCAGTTCTTCTTCCAAACGCGCGTCAGGGTCCACCACCACGCCTTCGCCGTTGGGGTCGTTCTTGAGGCGGTAGTGCGTCACAACCGCACATTCCTTGGCGAAGCCCTCCACGTGGGCGGCCTCCTTGCTCAAGTAGCTCTTGGGGATGAACAGCGGGAAGTACGCGTTGACGTGGCCGGTGTCTTTGAACATGCCGTCAAGCACATCCTTCATCCGTTCCCAAATCGCAAATCCGTACGGCTTGATGACCATGCATCCCTTCACGTCGCTGTGCTGGGCGAGATCCGCCTGCACCACGAGTTCGTTGTACCATTTGCTGTAGTCTTCTTCGCGGGAGGTGAGCTTGCTCGCCATTTTTGGTATGGTTTATGCTAGTAGAGGTTCGAGACTCCGAAAGTCACGCAAAACTAAGGAATGTAGTACCTTAAACCCCAGATGATGAAACACGCACAAGCCCCCCTTTCCACGAAGATGTTCCCTTGGCTGGCCGCCCTCCTGATGGTCACGGCAGGCGCGGGATGCGGCAGCTTGACCCAGCGCGTTTCAAGCCTGGAAGACGACGAGTTGTACCTCGAGCGAAACGAGGAATACCTCACGGATGCCGAATACTTGGCGTACGCTTACGAGCAGGCGGGCTACGGAAGCCAAGACCCCGACTTTCGAGACGGAGACGAATTTGAAAGCCCCTTCGGCTACGTGCCTCAAAGCCTCCGCGGGAGGAGCATGTTGCGCGGCTACATGACGCCCTATGGCGCAGGTGGGTTTGGACTCAACCCCTACGACCCTTATGCCAGCAGCTTTTACGGCGGATTCAACCCCTACTCGCCTTACAGCATGGGCGCGGGATTCGGAGGAGGCGCTTGGGGAAACACCTGGGCGATGAATCCCTACGGCATGAGTGGCTTCGGCAACCCCTACGGTGGCTGGAATTCTTACGGTTACAACCCCTATGGATACAACCCCTACGGTGGCTGGAATTCGTTCGGCTACAACCCCTACGGCAGTTGGAACACCATGGGAGGACCTTCTTCGGGTGACGCGTACAATGGAGGATTCGTGGTGATGGGATCACGCACCCCCATTTGGTCTTCGTCGTCCGTCAATTCCAACGGAAGCGGAGGACGACTCATCACCAACCGAACGGAAGAAGCCGAGGGTGAAGAAGTGTGGACCATTTGGAAGGCAGGCCCGACCAGGACTTCCAGCAGCGTTGTTTCAGGCGCAAGTCGGTCAACCCAGCCCGCGAGAACCAACGCCGCTTCAAGCCGCGGCGCCACATCCACCCGTACGAACAGCGCGTGGGACAACTCCACCCGGTCGAATGCCACGCGATCCTCTTCGTGGAGCAATTCGTCCAGAGGATCGTCGAGGGGCTCGTCCTCAACCAGAAGCAACGGTTCGACGGGCAGCTCCAGAGGCACGAGTTCAGGACGTGGAAGCAGCCGCTCCGGCGGTCGCCAATGAACCCTGCTGCCATGACAAACAACACGAACTGGTTGGCGGCAGCCACCCTCCTGCTTGTGCTTGGGGGTGCCCCATGGATGGCCTTGGCCCAGAACGAAGAAGACGCATTGATGTACACCTGGACGGACCCGCTCGGCTCCGCCAGGGTCATGGCCATGGGCGGTGCCTTTGGTGCACTTGGCGCGGACTTGGGGTGTTTGGCCATCAATCCGGCCGGCCTGGGTCTGTACCGCAGAGGGGACCTGGGCATGACCGCAGGATTTCAAACCTCCCGTACAGAATCCACTTGGCTCGGGGAATCCCAAAACGAAGGCGCCATCGGCGCCACGGCTAGCAACTTTGGGGTGGCCCTCACCTACCCCAGCGTCAACGCCGACTGGCCATTTTTCACGTTGGCTGTGACGCATCAGAATCGCCAGCCGTTCTCCCAGCAAGTTGGCATCGGCGGAGTCAACGTGCCATACTCCCTCTCGGAGTTGTTTGTGAACCAAGCGAACAACCACGCCGCTGCCAACGGCGTGGGCACGACCGAGTCTTCCTTGACGTACAACGACATCTTCCCGTTCACTGCCGCGCTGGCATGGAATGCGTACAACGCGGAATTGGACCAGGGGCTGATCAATCCACTGGGCGACGACGAATTCGTCTCGGCGGCTGAGGGCTCCCAGAACGTGACGCGAAACATCGACCGTTCCGGTCGGATGGCAGAAACCCAGATTGCCTTTGGCACCGCCTACAAGGACGCATTCATGTTTGGTGCCACATTGGGCATCCCCTCGATCGAATACGTGGATCAATCCAACCACCTTGAGGAGAGTGCCTCGCCCGAGGCAGACCTGCGTTCGTGGCGGTACATTGAAACCCTCGACGTCCAAGGAAGGGGCCTTGTGTTGCGGGTGGGCGCATTGGCCAAAGTGGGCGATCGCCTCAAGGTGGGACTGGCGCACGAATCCAAGTCGCGCTTGACCATGACGGAGACCTACGACACCGCCATTCGAATGAACTGGGCTGGGGAAGGCGAAGAAACGTTTTACAGCCCCTACGGCATCAACGAGTACGTCATCCGAACGCCGTCCACCACCACCGCCAGCGCCAGCTTTTTGTTGGGCAAGGCAGGCGTCGTCAGCGCGGACTATGCCTACTCCGACTTGAGCCAGAGTTCCTTCGATGACACCTCGACGTTTTCGGTGGAGAATGCAACCATTGAAGCGGGCTTTCGGGCCACCCATACGGGGCGAGTCGGGGTGGAATTGCGGGTGGGCGACGAGGGCGCCTACCGAATTCGCGCGGGTGGCGGCACGACGACTTCCCCCTATGTCCAAGGGGCCACGTTTTCCAGCGCCACGCGCACCCACGCCAGCCTCGGTGGAGGATTCCGCCTCGGTGGGGTGTACCTCAACGTCGCATGGCGCACGGCATGGTTCGAACGCGATTACTACTTCATGGGGGCCTTCGAACCCTCCAACGCCGAGGCCTTGCCCCCCGGCAAGCTCCTGCAACGAAACTCTGCCCTCGTGTTCGGGGCTGGCGTCCGACTTTGACGCGCACAAAAAAACCCGCCAAATAGCGGGTTTTTTGTG
>CAZKGY010000147.1:0-4818 GCA_964552305.1 uncultured Comamonadaceae bacterium | reverse complement strand
TTCTTGACGTACACGTCGATCGTGAATGGCCCCTGCGCGAACACATCGACGCTCGTCAAACGGGTGGGCTCGAACACGGAGAATACCATGTCCCAGTTGTCGTTGTAATGGAAACTTCCCGCACCGAGCTCCCCTGTGGTGATGGGGCCTCCCACGGCGATTTCGGTGTTCGCCTCGGCGTCAAAGTTGGAAGATGCTGGGTTTGTGCAACCCAAAATCGGCGCCACGCATGACCCATCTGGTTGGCATGCCTCCTCGTTGTAATTCACCGCCGTGACGTCCATGCATCCTGCCACGTAGCAACAAGAGCCGTCGTCGGTGGTCGCATCGTCGTCAAAATTCACCGCATCCTCGTCCGTGCAACCGCAATCGCTGACAAGCGACACGCGCCACAAATCGTGGTGGTAAATGGGAAATGGCACCGCAGCACCTTCCATCCCCCCTGTCAGGTAGGCGTAGCAACCTTGGACGAAACTTCCTGGCGCCCACCGGGCCCCTCCAGGATGCGGTGGCAACTCGGTCCATCCGTCCGTTGCAGGGTCGTACTCCCAAAACTCTCCATCGTCCAAGGGACCGTGGTTGTCTCCGTCACCGCTCAATACATATCCCTTCCCATTGGCGCCAAACTGGGTGCCGGCCACCCTCGCTTCGCCTGGGAAATCGTCAAGAACGGTCCATGCGTCCGCAACCACGTCGTAGGCATAGAAGTCGCGGTAAATCGTCAAGTTGTCGTTGACGCTGTTGCCGTGGCCAAAGCCGACGTAAGCCACGTCGTCAATGCCGAAATAGAACGGGTGGTGTCGGTCGCCCCACACAAACGGAGTCCTTTCCTCCCAAGCATCCGTCTCGACATTGTAGGCCCACCAGTCGCCCAAGTTGCCGTCGTCGTTGCTCCCTAGCCCCACCACCACGTGGCCTGCCGCATAGACCATGGCTGGGTGGTTTCGGCCGTCACCGGGAAACGAGGCCAACGCCGTCCATTGACCCGTGGACATGTCCAAATGCCAGAAGTCTGTCGGGAAGCCGAAGTTGTTGGATCCGAAGCCGATGTAGGCATCATCCCCTTCGCAAACGCCGTAGCCGTATCCACGTCCTCCGCCCGGGAACGGCTCTAGGGTGGTCCATGCGTTCGCTACGGCGTCGTAGCGATGCACGTCCGACAAGTTTTGTCCTGTGGCTCCATCCTGCCCCGCCAGCACGTAGGCGTATGCATCGTTGGCCACCGTGATGGGATGGTGCCTCCCCGCCCCATCGGGCGAAGGCATTTGAACCCAATCTTCTTGGGCAAACGCCGGAAAAGACAGGAGAAGGCCTAACAACAAGCGGAAAACCGTCTTGGACATGGAGGGAATGGTCAATGGTGGCATGTGGCGTGATTATGGCATGTTCTGCGACTCTTGAGGAGAACCCGGTGTGCCGCCCCAAAGTTCAGACAACTTGTCCTCACCCACGACGTCGGCTTTTGAATAAGTTCTTCCTGTTTTTGACCTCGTTTCCCGCCTTTGTGATTCATATTAGGAATCCGAACTGATTTCTCAGCCATGAATCCGTTGCGACAATTCCAAATGTGGCGGGCTTTGGACCATGTCCTAGGAGGCAAGGCTCCGGCAACAAGATTCGAAGCCAGGCGCCTCCAACTGCAACCTTCGTCCAAGGCACCCCCTCAACCCGTGAAACAGATTCCGGCACTGGAAAGTTTGTCTGACCATGAGATTCGGCGAGAGTTCATGCGCCGAGGTCGCCCCGTGGTGCTCAAAGGCAAGGCCACAGAATGGCCCTGCGTTCAAGAATGGTCTATGACGTGGTTGAAACGACATTATGGCGACGACAAGGTGGAGGTTTTTGACCCGCTAGACGCCACGTCCTCGGAGGTCAATTACGACGTTGAAGTCACCACATTGTCTGCCGTTCTCGAAGCCATGGAGCGAGGAGATGTCTCCAAATACAGTCGTTTCAACCGGTTGCTGTACGACCACCCAGAATTGGTGGCGCATTTTGATTGGGAATGGCTCCACCGCATGAGGAGCGCTTGGTCTTCAGGAAAGACCTACCAAGTTTTCATCGGGGGAAAAGGAACACGAACCTCGCTTCACTGTGCAGGAGAGCACAACCTTTTTACCCAAGTCCATGGCCGCAAGCATTGGTACTTCATCGAACCTCAGGCCGACGTATGGCTACGTCCGCCCGTGACAAGGACTCCGTATTTTCATAGCATGTTCAACCCGGAGGAACCCGACCATGTGGCCTATCCAGGCATGGCCACAACTCAGATTTGGGAATGCACCCTTGAGCCTGGAGATGTGCTGTTCAATCCGCCATTTTGGTGGCACCAGGTGCACAACCTCACTGCATCCATCGGCGTCGGATTCAGGTGGTTTGATTTGGTGGACAACCTGTCCTCCAACTTCACGGGCACTGCGCTGACCATGATGGCCACAAATCCACCAATTTGGACGGCCACCAAACACCGCACGGATTTCGCCGCCATTTTCAAACGCATGCAAGCCAAGACATGAACCGTCCCAACGAAGTCACCCTGAAGTTCCCGCCTGAAGACGACAAATTCTTCAGCGATTTGAGGTCCGAAATTCGGGCATATTTTCAATCGACAGGACAAACTGTTTACGGCAACAGCGCCATGTACCTGAAAGTGGTCGGTTTGTCGGTTGTGTACCTCGGTGCATACGGATTCACTTGGTTGCTCTCTCCCAACTCGTGGTGGGTCGTGGCCAATTATGCCTTCCTCGGGGTGTGGAGCGTGTTCTTGGGAGTCAATGTGGGACATGATGCCGCCCATCATGCGCTGTTCAAGAACCGAAAGCTCAACGATGTGGCCATGCACATTTTTGACCTGCTTGGTCTCAGCTCCTTCAATTGGAAAAACCGCCACGTGTCGGGACACCATGTGTTTTCCAACATCATGAATTACGACCCCGACATCCAGCAATCTGCGGTGGTCAAAATCTTTCCACAAGACAAGCGCCGCCCCTTCCACAAATGGCAATGGCTCTACATGCCTTTCATCTACGCAATTTTCATTCCTCGATGGGTGTTCTACCGTGATTTCAAAGACGTCTTCTATGAATACATCGGAGGCTTCAAAAACCGTCCCTACCCCATCTTTCAGGTGCTCAAAATGACGGCATTCAAAGTCTTCTACGTCACTTATCTCGTGCTCCTTCCGAGCCTTTGGACTGGGCACAGTTTGTCCATCATGTTGTGGGCCTTTGGTGCGTTGATGATTGCCAGCAGTGCGACCATTGTGGTGGTCCTGCTCACCACACACATGCTCGAAGACTCCGCATTCCCAGACCCCGATGAATCTGGCATGATGCCGTATTCGTGGTCCAAACACCAAATGATGACCACCAGCGATTACGCCACGGAAAGCCTCTTGGTCACCCACTTGTTTGGCGGCTTCAACCACCACGTCATCCATCACTTGTTCCAACACGTCTGTCATGTGCATTACCCAGCCATGACCAAAATCCTGATTGACGTGGCGGCCAAACACAACGTGACGTACAGAACCAAAAAGCGCATTCTCCCTGCGATGCGATCGCATTTCAGACTGCTTTACAACAACGGTTTGGCTCCAGACCAATTCATGGCTGACTTCTGATGAAAATTGTCATCACAGGAGCGACGGGTTTTCTCGGAGGCCGGCTGCTGGAGCGCCTTTCCGAAGACGGTCCAGCCAACGTTGAGTTGATCGCCGTTGGGAGAACCCTGAAGCCAGGCAACGTCATTGAACAAGACTGTGTGCGCTACGAACTGGGGAACTTGGAAGACGCTTCATTCGTCCATGACGTGCTGCGAGGAGCAGACAAAGTGGTTCACGCGGCTGCCCTCAGCGCCCAGATGGGACCTCCGGGGGCCTTTGAGCGTGCCAATGTGACGGTCACCCAAAACGTGGTGAAAGCCTGCCTACAGCATGGCATTGAGCGCTTGGTCTTGATCAGCTCTCCCAGCGTGTATTTCCAATTGAAAGACCTGCCCAACCTACAAGAGTCTGATCCGCTTCCTCCCCCAATCAATGTGTATGCACGCACCAAAAGAGAAGCAGAACAAGTGGTCCAAGACAGTGGGGTGCCTCACGTCATCCTTCGCCCTCGCGCGTTGATTGGACGTGGAGACACCGTCATCCTGCCGAGGGTGATTCGCGCCCACCAGGAGGGGCGATTGCGCCGCATGGGCACGGGGCAAAACAAGGTTGACTTGACCCCTGTCTCGAATGTGGTGGACGCCATTGTGTTGAGCTTGGATGCCAAAGGAGACGCTTTGAATCAGGTATACAACATTTCCAATGGCGCGCCCATCCCCTTGTGGCCCTTGCTGGATGACGTGTTTGATCGTTTGGGGTTTGAGCCCGTCAACAAGCACATCTCCATGCATGTGGCCAAATGGATCGCAAGGACCCTAGAATGGCATGCCAAGTGGCTCAATGGCCACAAGGAACCGGCATTGACCGTTTACGGCATTGGCACCTTGACCAAAACGTTTGCCATGGACATCTCCAAAGCCCGCAATCTGCTGGGGTACGAACCACGCCAATCGGTGCAGGAAGCCCTTGAAGAATTCCTCCATTGGCACAACCCTTCGCGGTCATGACCCAGGTACACTTGAATCTTCGGAATTCCGGTCTGTGTTGGGCCAAGGCCCACCACACCATGAAAGGCGCGCCTCGAAAAGACATCCGGTTTTTTGCGACTTGGGCAGAGTTGATTCACCCGAAGGAAGGCACGGTTCTGTTTGACACGGGGTACACCTCGCGCTTCCATGATGCCACGGCCCACTTTCCCAATTCCATCTATGCGC
>CAZKGY010000146.1:0-4827 GCA_964552305.1 uncultured Comamonadaceae bacterium | reverse complement strand
GTTCCGCCTGGAACAAAGGTTGGTAAGTGGGGAGTACGCGAATCCTTATTCGTTTTTCGAGGTCGCCCCCAAGTGGAGCTCCAAATCTGGAACGGGATTCGCCTTTTCGCTGCCTGTGCAACTGTACATCGCTGAAGAGGACGATGCAGTGACGTTTGTCAACCCGCGTTTCATCTGGACCAGGGGTTTGGAGGATGGGGTGTCTGAGCTGACCGGCGTGTTGCATGCCCAGGTAGGGCGCATTGACGACGTTTGGGGAGCAATCCCGGGGTTGGCAGTGGGGGTGGCGCTGCGAGACAACCAGCCATCGAAGCCAGCCACAAGACTGGAGCTAGGCGTGAATGCCCTTGGGCAGGTCACGCTTGGTGGTGGTGTGCAATTGTCATTGGAAAAAAAGCCCGATTGAACCTGAGTGATTGTCTCGGCGTTGTACAGTTATGAAACGTCGACGCCTCCTACCAGTCGTGCTGCTGGTTCATTTGTTCGCCCTGAGCTCCACGTGGCTTCAAGCACAGTGTGACGAAGCCGACCGTGTCCTGCTTTGCCAAGAAGGCGACATGGTGAATGACGTGGTCTTTGACTGCGGGTTTTCTTGCTTTTTGTCAAGCGACATCACTGCGTGTTTTGCGCAGTGCATTGGCGAAGGGTTGCCTCAGATGAGTCAGGGGTGTGTGTCATGCTTTGCGGACCAAAGCACGTGCGTGACGAACAACTGCTTTTTTGCGTGCGCGTTCGGTTCGGAGGCCGATTGTGAGGCATGCGTGGCAGAAAATTGCCAATCGAGCTTTGAGTCCTGCGCAGGAATCGTGGACCTCGACCTGGACGGCGAATCCAACGTGTGCGACTGCAACGACAGCGACGCCACCGTGTATCCCGGGGCCGCGGGGACGGGACAGGGCGTGGACAACAACTGCGACGGCGTTCTGGCCGCGGATGAGGCGTTGTGTCCCTTGGACTTGAACGGAGATTTGTCGGTGACTGTGGCTGACGTGTTGAGCCTCCTGTCGGAATTCGGTTGCGCCAGTGGTTGCGCCAACGACGTCAGTGGTGACGATCAGGTGACGGTCTCGGACCTCTTGGTCTTGCTCGGTGGATACGGAGCCTCTTGTTGATGCCCTGAATCAACCCCTCCAGCGATCCGTCCAAGCGTCGGCCGCTCGGTCAACCAAATCGTAGACGTGCGCGAACCCTGAGTCGCCCCCGTAATAGGGGTCAGGCACGTTTCCTTCGTCCAAGAACATGTGGACCTTGGCTTGCCAGTCGGCCCGATCACCTGCCAAGGCCATGACGTCATGGTGGTTGCTGGAGTCCATCACAAGGATGGCATCGTAGGTGTCAAAGTCTTTGCGCTTGATTTGGCGGGATTCCTGAGAAGCAATTTCGATGCCGTGTCGGCGCATTTCTGCCTGGGCACGGGGATCGGGCGCCTCGCCGTTGTGGTACCCGTTGGTCCCGGCCGAATCGACCTTGATGCGCAAGCCTTTGGTTTGGATATGGTGCCTCAAAAGCCCTTCGGCCATGGGGGA
The DNA here is from genome assembly GCA_964552305.1 of uncultured Comamonadaceae bacterium. Taxonomy (GTDB): domain Bacteria; phylum Bacteroidota; class Bacteroidia; order Flavobacteriales_D; family Sanyastnellaceae; genus UBA11663. The sequence goes on along the minus strand of CAZKGY010000146.1, from coordinate 3,301 downwards.
TCGACAGATGTTTCCAAGGCACACGGCCAACACGCGGGCAGGGACATTCATGGGGCAAAATTCGGCACTGGTTCCAACTTCTCAAGCCGCCCAATGAAAAAAGCCTCCAAAGGGAGGCTTTTTCGTTGTGAATCGCGTCGGCTCAGTGAATCGCCAACTTCTTTTCCAGATCTTCCAAGTACTTGCGGAAGTGCTTGTCTGTCTCGCTAAGGTTGTTCACCGTGCGGCAAGCATGGAGCACGGTGGCGTGGTCCTTGCCGCCACAGTGCAGGCCAATGTTGGCCAGCGACGACTTCGTCATCTTCTTGGCGAAGTACATGGAGATTTGACGTGCCTGCACGATTTCTCTCTTCCGCGTCTTGCTTTTGAGAAGCTCGATGGGCAGGTCGAAGTAATCGCACACCACCTTTTGGATGTAGTCGATGCTCACCTCACGGGCTGTGTTCTTGACGAACTTGTCAATCATGTGCTTGGCCAAGTCCAAGGTGATGGCCTTGCGGTTGAGGCTTGCTTGGGCAACCAGTGAAATCAAGGCGCCTTCCAGTTCTCGCACGTTTGTGGTGATGCTGTATGCCAGGTACTCGATGACTTCGCGTGGCAATTCGATGCCATCGGCGTACATCTTCTTTTCCAAGATGGCCATGCGCGTTTCGAGGGACGGCACCTGAAGGTCTGCACTCAATCCCCACTTGAAGCGAGACAAGAGGCGTTGCTCCATGCCTTGCATTTCCACCGGAGGCTTGTCTGAGGTCAACACAATTTGTTTGCCCGTTTGGTGCAAGTGGTTGAAGATGTGGAAGAACACATCCTGCGTTTTCTCCTTCCCGCTGAAGAACTGCACGTCATCGATGATGAGCACGTCCATCATTTGGTAGAAGTGGCTGAAGTCGTTGACAGTGTTGTTGCGCACCGCATCGATGAACTGGTGCGTGAAGCGCTCCGAGCTCACGTAGAGCACCGTTTTGTCCGGTTGCTGGCTCTTGATCTCCAGACCAATGGCATGGGCCAGGTGGGTTTTGCCAAGTCCGACACCCCCATAGATGAGCAAGGGGTTGAATGCCGTGCCGCCGGGCTTGTTGGCGACCGCGAAGCCGGCGCTTCGGGCAAGACGGTTGCACTCTCCCTCAACGAAGTGTTCGAAGGAGTAGTTGGGGTTGAGGTTGGAGTCGATGTTCAACTTCCTCAAGCCGGGAATCACGAATGGATTCTTGATGGGCGAAGGTTCTCCCACGATGGGCATGGCGACATCTGCGTTCCGCGTGGCGCGCACTTCCGTGGTGGGTACATTGACGGTGTAAGGGCTGCTGGCGGCGCCTTCATGGGCATGTTCCATGATGATGCTGTACTCCAGCCGGGCCTCCGGGCCCAATTCTTTCCTCACTGTCTTGCGCAGCAGAGACACGTAGTGTTCTTCGAGCCACTCGTAAAAGAACTGGGAAGGGACCTGAATCGTCAACACCTGGCCATCGAGTTTGACTGGCTTGATGGGAGCGAACCACGTTTTGTATGCTTGCGAGCTGATGTTGTCTTGGATGACAGACAGGCATTGGGCCCAGACGCCGACGTGGTCAAGGTTCATGTGTTGCAGGTAATGGGTGTAAACAAGGTCGAAGTCTCAGCGAAAACGCTCGGCTTTTTCAAGCCGCGGGCAGAGGCCCAAAGACGTTGCGAAGGTTCGGTGAAACTTTCTCAAAAAAAAATTCTTTGCCCCTTGATTTTTGACGAATTCTGACACTCCTACATAATGTTTTTTCGAAGGTTGAAATATGTTGCAACAGAGTCGTCAGGCAATGGTTGCGGTTGCGATTCTTTGGTCCCACGTTTCGAGTGAGTTACGGGAGTTTGATTCAACGATTTTGGACAATCAAGCTCAAATTATCCATGCCCATGCCTATGAGATTGCATCCAGAGCCATTTTTGGACCATGGATTGGAAGATTGATTTTGAGGGGAATTCGTGGCACGAACATCGGGTGCGGGTTCAGTACGCAGACACGGACCGAATGGACATGGTGTACCACGGAACTTACGCGAGATTCTTTGAGGCGGCGAGGGTGGAAATGCTGCGCGATTTGGGCGTGGTGTATGCCAAGATGGAACAAGAGGGCGTGTTGCTCCCAGTGGTTCAATTGAACATGACTTACCGAAAACCTGCGAGGTATGACGACTTGCTCTCGGTGTTGACCAACGTGGCGGTCGCTCCCACCTCCAAAATGGTCCTCAACGGCCGCATCGTTCATCAAGGCCAGGTGCTCGTGGAAGCGGAAGTCACCTTGGTCTTCGTGGATGCCCAATCGGGCAAGCCATGTCGCGCGCCTGAAGCGGTGGTCACAGCCCTTGACGAGGCGGGGTTGATTGTGGGTTGACCAGGGCGTCGAGCGCTTCGTTGTACTTGCCGGTCAGCGACGTCCAGTCGTAACGCAGTGCATGGTCGGCGTAGACAGACGGTGCGACAGGCCAAGTGGCCCAACGTCGGTTGCGCATGGCTTCCGTCCACTTTTCATGGTTCAGGTATGCATGTCCGGGAGGCATGGTTTCCGTGTAAGCGTGTTGTTCTGGCACCCATGGAATGACGCCGCAACGCATGGCCTCGACCACGGCGATCCCAAAGTACTCTTGCCTAGGGTCGACTGGGGCGACGGTCCCCTTGGAAAGCCATTGCCAGTATTCGCTTTCCGATTCTGCGAACCCCCAATGCAGGCAACGGTTGCCCATCGCCTCCTTCATGTCGAGCCAGCCATCGGGTTGACGCTGGAAAGGTTGACCCAAAACCACAAAGCGCGCGTCAAGCTCTTCGGTGATGAGCGCTTGGACGAATGCGACGAACCGATCGGCGCCCTTGTCCCAAGACCATCGTTGGTTCCAAACCACCACGGGGACATCTGGCGGGTCTTTCATGGCCTTGGGTTGCTTGCTTGCCAAATTCAGCCCGAGGGGCAACACGCTGGTTTTGCGTCGAACCTCGTCGAGCCATCCATGGAGCGTAGGCTTGGGCATGGAATGCAGGAACGACGACGCTGCTTCAAGAAAGGCCGTTCGGTGGTGCTCGGAGTTGAACCAAACGGCATCGCTGGCCAAGCACGAGCTCACGTTGATGTACCCATAGCCCAGGTCTCTGCCTGATTGCGGGTCGTTGTCCCCGGGGGACCATGGAAAGGTCAATTGGTTCTCGTGGAAGTACGTGGCGACTTGGACGTGTTGCCAATGACGTGGCATCAAACCCCGGAGCTGTGCCACGTCACACATGTCGGTCGTGACAAGGACGTCAGGCGGAGAGTCGTGGTGCATCAATGCGGCGAACC
>CAZKGY010000145.1:0-4833 GCA_964552305.1 uncultured Comamonadaceae bacterium | reverse complement strand
TGTGGTCCACGCAAGTCACAGGCATGCCATTGCATCGTCCAATGCCCGGGATTGTTTGGTCCCAACCTCCCACGACGGAAGCCACCGCGCGGTCTTTGCCCCACGAACGGCCGCCATCCGTGCTGCGATCGAACCAAATCCAGTCGCCCAGGGCCCAAGCCACGTACACCTCGCCGTTTGTTCCCACGGCAGGCACGGCTCCCTCAGCGGTGTTGTCGCCATCGAGGCAATCGCCTGCCACGTCGCTGACGCGCACTGGAGTCGACCACTTGTTTCCAGCCTTGGAGGCATGACTGCACAGAATCAAGGTGCTGTCCCCTGCCTCGCGGCTGTTGTAGCGGTCAAATTGGGTCCAACACGCGTGAATTCGCTTGTTGTCTGCAGAAACAACGGCCCATTCTTTGTCCTGATCCTTCGCCCCAGAAAGGCCCATGCCTCCCCCCTTGGACCACGAACGGCCGCCGTCGGTGGAACGCTGGCAGACGATTCGGTCTAGCAGCGATTCGCTCGCCCACCCTGCGCCTTCGGGATCGCTCAAATGCAGATAGTAGAAGTCCCCGCGCGGACTCGCAACCACGCAAGGGTCGCCAAACACCCCGTAACGGGACGTCAACACGTCCTTGGTCCAAGTCTTGCCTCCGTCTTGGCTCGTGTACACGTTGTCCAAGATGCTTCCCGCGACCATCACGTCGGAATCGACTGGGCTGATGGCAAGACTCGGCTCGCAGGGCTGGTATCCCGTGCCGTCGTACGCGTCAATTTGCACGTTTGGCACTTGGGCCACGACGCTCGCAACAGTCACCACGCAAGATCCCAAGGCAAGCATCCACTTTTTCATCGCCCCATCCATTGCTTGTGCGCTTGGGCGTACTCCTTGGCGAAGTAGGTCAAAATCACGTCAGCGCCCGCCCGATGGATGCTCAACAGCATTTCAGGCATGGCCTTGTCGTAGTCGATCCAGCCCTTTTCGGCGGCGGCCTTGAGCATGGCGTACTCGCCACTGACGTTGTACGCCGCAATGGGGCGGTCCGCGATGGATTTCAGTGCCATGATGACGTCGAGGTAACAAAGGGCTGGTTTGACCATGAGGATGTCTGCGCCTTCCATCATGTCGAGCTCTGCCTCACGCAAGGCCTCCGTGCGGTTTGCCGGATCCATTTGGTACGTCTTCTTGTCCCCGTGTTTGGGTGCGCTTTCCAGCGCGTCTCGGAAGGGTCCGTAGTACGCGCTCGCGTATTTGGCGGTGTAGCTCATGATCGCCACGTCTGTATGGCCTGCGTCATCCAAGGCTTGCCGGATGACACCTACACGACCATCCATCATGTCAGAGGGGCCGATGCAATCAAACCCTGCTTCTGCTTGGACCACGGCCTGCTTCGCCAAAATGGGCAGTGTGACGTCGTTCAACACCACACCATCCCTGACAACCCCATCGTGTCCATCGGAGCTGTAAGGGTCCAGAGCCACGTCGCTCATCAAGGATGCTTCGGGGAACCGCTCCTTCACGGATCGAGCCAACCTCAGGTAGAAATTCTCGGCAGAGGTCCCGTATGAACCGGTGGGGTCCTTCAAACCGTCCTCCACGGCAGGAAACAGCACAAACGACCGGATCCCCAGTTCCATCGACATTTCCACCTCCTTCAACAAGTCGGCTTCCGACAGGCGCGCCATCCCCGGCATGGAGGCAATGGGCTCTGGGGAACCCTCCCCATCCTGGACAAACAAGGGAGAAATGAGGTGAGAAGGCAAAAGGTGCGTCTCACGCACCAACCCCCGAACGGCCTCCGACCGACGGTTGCGTCGAGGCCGTTGCGACAACCCTTCCACGAGGTTCACTGATGGATCGCGTACAACTCCTCCATCAAGCCGTCCAGCTCGGCGCGAATGGCCTTCTGGATTTCCAGGTGATCGGCGTCAGACAACTCGTCCAACGACGTGCCATGGTCGTGGTGGTGGTGCTCGCCGTCTTCGTGGTCGTGGTTGCACGTTGCACCTGGAAGGAGCACTTGGTTGCTCGACCACGCATGGTACTTCTCATGCAGGGTGTCCAGCTTGGCCATGATCGCCTCGTAATGGGGCTTCAAGGCATCGCCGTCCTTGGCTTGACCCGCCATCGCCGTGACGTCTTCTTGGATCGTGACCAAACGCTCGTGGAACCGTTCCGCCTCCACGTGGGTGGCTTCGTGCAAGGCACGGGCTTCTTTCATCGTCTTGCTCTCCTCGCCGCTCTGGCAACCAGCAACAACAAAGGCGAGGAACAAAGCACAAGCCTTGAAGGCTTGGGCATAGGGAGAAAAGTTGGAGGAATTCATGAACGAAAATTACGACGATTTCCCGTCTGTTTGCGACCGTTCAGGGACGGGGTCCCACCCAGAGGTTCCCCATGGATGGCATTTGGCCAAACGACGGAGGGTCAACCACGTCCCGCGCCAAGCGCCCCACACTTCCAAGGCTTCGACGGCGTACTGGCTGCAGGTGGGTTCGTGACGGCAATTGCTGCCCATGAACGGGCTGATGCACGCCTGGTACACCCGGACCAAAGCCACCAGCACCCCCTTCATGTCACCACGGAAGTCGTTCCAACACCATCACCAAGGAGAGCGCGATGGCTCCCCCACAAACGAAGACCTGCTGGTCGCGCTCCGAGACCCCAAGGGCACGGGCGAGGCTCGCCAACGCCAGGAGCACAAGGACAATCACCAATTGGCCGATTTCCACCCCAAGGTTGAAGCGGAACAAGCCCCCCACGAAGCCAGCGGCTTCGTCTCGAGAAATCCTGAAAAACGAACTGAACCCCAAGCCGTGGATCAACCCAAACCCCACCGCCATGACGTACGTCAGACGACGTTGCTTGTCGTTCATGACCCCGCCAGTTTTCAGGTTCCACGCGGCGGCCAGCAAAATGGTCACCCCGATCAAAAACTCCACCCAATCGCCCGGCAGCCGGAACAAATCAAGCGATGCGATGGCCAAGGTCAGGCTGTGGCCCACGGTGAACGCCGTGGCCACCAAAAAGGCCTTCCACACGTGGCGCAGGTCGTACCGCGCCACCAAGGCCAGCAGAAACAGCATGTGGTCGTACCCTTGCCAATCGGTGATGTGGCTGATGCCGAGGGCGACGTCGTTCATGGCTTGATGTGCTTCACGATGCGGTACGCATGGTCGTGACGGTCGTCTTGCTCGCCTTCCGCGATGGCCTCCGCCGACCAACCCTGCCACGCATCCACAGGGTAGTGGGTGTCTCCTTCAGGTTCCGCATCCACGTGGGTGATGTACTGCACGTCAACCACGCCTAGCGCCAGCGCCTCGCGGTAAATCTGACCACCCCCGATGACAAAACACGTCTTGTCTCCGTGACGCTTCGCTTCCTCAAACGCGTCGGCGAGCGAATGAACCACCACTGCCCCAGGCGCCTCGTAATTCTTGTTGCGGGTGACCACGACGTTCACGCGGTCTTTCAGCGGCCGAAATTTGGCGGGAATGCTCTCGTAGTTCTTTCGACCGGTGATGACCACGTGGCCTTTGGTCGTGTTCATGAAAAATTTCATGTCTTCGCGAAGGGTCCAAACGAGGTCGTTGTCCTTCCCGATCACGCCGTTGTTGGCGACCGCTGCAATGGTGTGAATGCGCATGCTCTCAGGGGTCAAACGCTCACTGCCGCCTTGATGTGCGGATGGGGATCGTAGTTGACCAATTCAAAGTCCTCGTACACAAAGTCGAAGAGATCTTTCACGTCCGGGTTGATGATCATGCGAGGCAACGCACGGGGTTCGCGCGTCAATTGCTCGCGGGCCTGGTCCACGTGATTCAAGTACAGGTGGACGTCCCCAAACGTGTGCACGAATTCGCCAGGCTCCAAGCCCACGACCTGGGCCACCATCATGGTCAGCAAGGCGTACGACGCGATGTTGAACGGCACGCCCAAAAACGTGTCGGCGCTGCGCTGGTAGAGCTGGCAATTCAGCTTGCCCTCCGCCACGTGGAATTGGAACAGGCAGTGGCACGGCGGCAGCGCCATGTCGTCGATGAAGCTCGGGTTCCACGCGCTGATCACGTGACGTCGGCTGTAGGGATTCGTCTTCAGTTGCTCGATGAGCTTGACGATTTGGTCGGTGTGGGACCCGTCAGGGTTGGGCCACGAGCGCCATTGGTAGCCATACACTGGCCCCAAATCCCCGTGTTCGTCGGCCCACTCGTCCCAAATGCGAACCCCATTTTCCTTGAGGTAGGCGATGTTCGTGTCCCCTTTCAGGAACCACAAGAGCTCGTGAATGATGGACCTCAGGTGCAACTTCTTGGTGGTCAACACGGGAAATCCTTCGGAGAGGTCAAACCTCATTTGGTACCCGAACGACCCCAGCGTGCCCGTTCCTGTCCTGTCCTCGCGCTTCACCCCATTCTCAAGGAGATGGTTCAGCAAATCCAAATACGCTTGCATGCCTCGAAAATAACGGACGCCGGCCGGCCCAACAGCCCGTCGTGAACACGTGGTGAAAAACCTTCACTGCCAGAGTGGCAATCGGCCTTCTGGACCCCCCATTGGCGCGCGCCACCGGTACAAGGCGTTGAGCACGACCAAGTGCAAGAGCAACGCGACGTGCAAGGGCAAGATGTACCAAGGCCAGGGCCACTCCCTGAACACGAACGGGTTGTCCGCGATGGGCGCCTCGGTCATGTACATGTAGTTCGCCACCGCTTCGCCCGGCACCCAGGCATTCAGGGCCCCATTGACGCCCACCATGAGGGTGCTCACAAGCGCCGCAATCAAGTAGGCCTTCACCCAGCCCCATTTCGGGAACCGCATTCCCAAGGCCTTTGTCATCACCACAGGCA
>CAZKGY010000144.1:0-4840 GCA_964552305.1 uncultured Comamonadaceae bacterium | reverse complement strand
TGGCCATGGACCAATTTTGGCTGGCTTGTGGCAAAAACCCAGACAAGGCCAGGATGCTCCTTCAGACCTACTACGAGCGGGTGGAAGAAGCGAATCACGCCTTTTCAGGGGTCTTGGAGGGCTGGCGCACCGACCGAGGGGTCGTGCACGTGGTCTACGGGGTGCCGGACAGGGTGCGGCGCGACCGGTGGAACGAATATTGGATTTACGGAGAAGAAGGCACGGCCAACGCCTTGACCTTCCACTTCCGCAGGCGCAACCTGCCTTTCGACGACAACTTCTTTGAGCTTCAACGAAGCTTTCAATTCCGATCTCCATGGGACCGCGCCATCAGCAACTGGCGAAACGGACGCGTTCGCGGAGATTGATCATTTCAACAACCATGCATCGACGACCCCCAGAACGCGCCTTTTTGTTTGGCATCCACCCCGTGCTCGAAGCCCTGCATGAAGGCAAATCCCTGCATCGCGTGCTGTTCCTCAAAGGGAAACAAACCGAGGAATTGTCGGAGATTTTGTCCACTTGTCGGTCCATGTCCATCCCGGCCCAAGCCGTGCCCAAGGAGCGTCTCGACCGCGTCACTCGGAAGAATCACCAAGGCGTCGTCGCATTCCTCTCTCCCATCGAATTCCAACCCCTGGACGAAGTGGTGATGGCGGCTTTTGAACGGGGCGAAGATCCCTTGATGCTCGCCTTGGACGGCGTGACAGACGTACGCAACCTCGGGGCCATCGCCCGCACCGCCGAGTGCTTTGGGGTCACCGCCTTGGTCGTGCCCAGCACAGGATCGGCCCCAGTGAACGAGGACGCGATCAAGTCGTCGGCGGGTGCCCTCCTTCGAATCCCCATGTGCCGAGTCCCGTCCATGTCTCGGGCCATGAAGGGGTTGTCTCTGCAAGGGTTGACGCTCATCGGCTTGAGCGAAAAGGCAGAAACGCCTGTGGGTCGCTTGAATTTGGAAGGCCCTGCATGCCTGGTGGTGGGGGACGAACACGGCGGGATTTCCGCCGAAGTCCTTGCCTTGTGCACGTCCATGGCACACATTCCCATGCGCGGCAAAACGGGAAGCCTCAACGTAGGCGTGGCAACAGGGGTGGCGTTATACGCGTTACACAACGCGTAACACATGCTTTTTGCGCTTGTTTGGGGCGCTATGTCAATGTTTTTATGTATATTTATAATTCGTTTATACTTTGACACACACCGACCACCCAAACCTTCACTTCCATGGATGCCATTCGACGCATTTGGCTCGGCCTTGCACTTCTTGCCGGATCCGTTACACCGGGCGTTGCCCAATTGAACTGTGACGATTGCGAGTTCACCTTCACTTCGGCGATTGACCCTGTTGATTGGTCGTGTGAAAACGGAAGTGGCATCACTGCCCTCCCTCCTTTCCCGTCCTTTTCCTCGACTTGCAGCTCGGGCAACTACTTCGCGAAGTCATTTCGGTACCCCACCTTCGCCAGCACGTCCTGTGAAGGCGTAGGTCCTGACTTGGAGGGTGCCACGCTGCCGGGCCTGGTTCTGACCAGTTTCACCGCCACGGGTTTGGTGACAAGCAACCAGTTCTTCTTCACCGAGGAAGGCCTCACTTGGGTGGAGTACAGCGCCGACCGTGCCCGCCTCACGGGCCAGCTCTCGAACGGCGCAAATCCCTCGGCAATCCTGGATTTGGATCTTTACTTCGATCAATCCTACACAGGACTGGAATTCTTGAGCGATGGCGGAGAGCTTGACGTTTCTTCCGCCCAAGGCACCACGGGCGAAGATTGGGGCGTGTGGATTTTGAAGCCCTTCATGTCCAAACTTGTTGGTTCCGGCGACCTCGAAGGCTACCATTTTTTGCTTGACAGCACAACCCTTGCGAGCGGCACCCCGCTGCAGGTGGGCAGCTCGGGCGCCAACGCCATCAACCAAAACGATGGCTTGTCCGGCGACTTTGATTGGTATGGTTGCGTGGGGGAAACGGTCTATGCTGGCAACTGTGCTTTGGCGGCGGACTTCACCTCGTGCGAAACGGCATCGAGCGAATGTGGAAGCGACTTTGACTACCGCGGCGAATACTTCGTGGGCAACTCGACGTCGTTCGACCAAACATTCGCGACCGTCAACGTGGTCGACAACACCCCCCCCACTTGGATCACGCTTCCTGCAGATTACGCCATCGACTGCAACGTGGACCTGGATTCCCTCGATGGCACCGAATCCATCGTCGCTTCGGATGGGTGTAGCGGATTGACCATCGACACCGTGGACGTCTTCCTGGCCGGAGATTGCCCCAATTCTTACGTCCGTCAGCGGACGTTTGTGGCCACCGACGCGTGCGGATTGAGCATTGAACACACCCAAACCGTGAACGTCAGCGACAACGAGGCACCCACCCTGTACGTGCCTGACGATTACACCATTGGATGCCTAGAAGAGCCTATTTACGATGATGCCTGGGCCGAGGACAACTGCAGCAGCGACGTGGAGATTGAGGTGACCGAGTCGATCATCTCTGGGAGTTGCCCTGCTGAGTACGTCATTCAGCGGACATTCACTGCCCGGGACGAATGCGGCAACGAAACCGTCGCAACGCAGTCCATTTCTGTTTCGGATTTGTCTCCACCGACTTTGGTCATGCCCAACGACACGGTGCTCCCGTGTGGAAGCTTGTTCATCACGCCCACGGTGACCGCGTTCGACGACTGTTCGGCCGAAGAGGACATTTCCATCATCAGCTTCTCCAACTTTCCTCCGACCGAGTGCGAGGCACAAAAAATCCTGCGCCGTCGATTCATTGCCGTGGACGAATGCGGAAACGCCAGCCAAGGCATCCATTTCGTGTACATCGACGACGTGGAAGGGCCTGAATTCACCTTCGTCCCTGAAGACGTGACGGTGGCCTGTGGAGACCTCGTCGAACTCGAGATGCCTGCTGCCATCGATGCTTGCGAATCGCCATTTGAGATCGCTGTCGCAACAGACACGTTGGAACTCGATTGCGGCGGCAACTTTGACGTGGTGCGCACCTTCACCGCCACAGACGACTGTGGAAACTCCTCCGTCGCGAGCCAGACAATCTCAGTGCGAGACAACGAAGCACCCATACTTCTGGAACCTTTGGAAGACGTGGTGCTGGATTGTCAAGACACCTTCCTGCCCGAAAATCCTGTGCTGTTCGACAACTGTTCCGAAACAGACTTTGAGTCGGAGCTTTCCCTTGTCGGCGATCCTTCCACAGGGAATTACCAACTGATTCGAACCGTCACGGCGTTTGACTTGTGTGGCAACACCAGCGAGTTTGTTCAAACCGTCACCTTCGTGGACTCGACGGCTCCGCAATTCGAAAGCGTGCCTGAAGACTACGTTGCTGAGTGCACGGACGATTTGACTTTTGAGAACGCCATCGCCGTGGACGACTGCGGATCGGTGACCATTGAAACCACCGTGGAGACTGTCGAAGGCAATGCGGTGGGCAATTACAACATTGTACGGACGTTCGTCGCCACCGATGACTCGGGCAACAGCACGACGGCAACCCAAACCATCACGGTCCAGGACACCACGGCACCAGAATTCACTTCTGTTCCCGCGGATTACACCGCCGAGTGTTCCGACGACATGACCCTTGAGCTGGCCACGGCCACAGACCTTTGTGGTCCTGTCACAATTTCCATTGAGAGCGAGGTCGTTCCTGGAAATGCCACAGGCAACTACACCGTCTTGCGCTCGTTTGTGGCCACCGACGACGCAGGCAACAGCACCACTGCCGTTCAAACCATCACGGTGGAAGACACAACGGCACCTGCAATCACCTTCGTGCCTGAGGATTTGGTCATCGAATGCTCGGACGACTTGCCCACCGAAATGGCCATGGGTTCCGACCTATGTGGCACCGTCACCATCACTTTCGAAGACAACATCGTGGAAGGGAATGCCGCAGGCAACTACACCGTCGTCCGGACCTTCACAGCGACCGACGATGCTGGAAACAGCAGCTCAGCCACCCAAACGATCACGGTGCAGGACACCACTGCGCCTGAGTTCACCTTCGTCCCTGCCGACTACACGGTCGAATGCTCTGACGAGATGCCCATGGACGACGCCACCGCGTCAGACAACTGCGGAGAAGTGACCATCGAGGTGTCAAGCGAAACGACCGCTGGCGATGCCGCGGGCAACTACGTGATTGTTCGCACCTTCACGTCCACTGACGATGCTGGAAACAGCGCCTCAGCCACCCAGACCATCACCGTCCAGGACACCACCGCGCCTGAGTTCACCTTCGTCCCTGCCGACTACACGGTCGAGTGCTCCGACGAGATGCCAATGGACGATGCCAATGCGTTGGACAACTGCGGTGAGGTGACGATTGAAGTCTCCAGCGAAACGACCGCTGGCGATGCTGCTGGCAACTACTTGATTGTTCGGACGTTCACTGCGACGGACGACGCTGGAAACAGCGCTTCTGCTACTCAGACCATCACGGTTCAAGACACCACCGCGCCGGAATTCACCTTCGTGCCCGCCGATTACACGATCGAGTGCTCGGATGAGATGCCAATGGACGATGCCACGGCGACGGACAACTGCGGCGAAGTCACCATCGAAGTGTCGAGCGAAACGACTGCTGGAGATGCCGCTGGGAACTACTTGATTGTTCGGACGTTCACAGCCACCGACGACGCTGGAAACAACGCGTCTGTCGCGCAGACAATCACAGTGCAGGACACAACGGCGCCGGAGTTCACCTTCGTCCCTGCCGACTACACGGTCGAGTGCTCCGACGAGATGCCAATGGACGACGCCACGGCGTCTGACAACTGCGGAGAGGTGACGATTGAAGTCTCTA
>CAZKGY010000143.1:0-4842 GCA_964552305.1 uncultured Comamonadaceae bacterium | reverse complement strand
CAACTGAACCCTCGAAACAACCGTCAATTCAAGGCGCTGGTGTCTGTGGGTGCAGCCGAACTCGTTCGCTACCAGCGCGTTATGCCCCAGCCTTGATTCTGGCGACCATCGACTTCACCGCCATCAACAGCCGCGCTTCCACCGCATCCCAATTGATGAGGGTCGTGAAGGCCTGGACGTAGTCCCCCCTTCTGTTTTGGTAGTTGAGGTAATACGCGTGTTCCCACACGTCAATGCCCAAAATGGGGGTGCCTGTCTGCTCCACGCAACGGGCCATCAATGGGTTGTCCTGGTTGGGGGTGCCAGACACCACAAGGCTCCCCTCGTCGGTCAACGACAGCCACGCCCAACCGCTTCCAAACTGCTTGGAGGCCGTCGATGAGAACGCCTGGATCATTGCCTCGGTGGAACCGAAGTCGCGGTCGATCAATTCTTGCGTGCGGGCTGCAGGCGCGTTGCCTCCTCCCGGCTGCAACACCTCCCAGTACAGGCTGTGGTTGAAATGTCCTCCACCGTTGTTCCTCACTGCATCATCTTCAGGACCCACCTGACGCAACAATCCTTCCAGGGTGCCGTCGCCCACCACCGCCGTGCCAGCAAGCGCCGCGTTCAACTTGCGCACGTAGCCTGCGTGGTGCTTCCCATGGTGCAACCCCATCGTTTCTGCGTCGATGGCAGGGGCCAACGCGTCCAAGGCAAATCCCAGTTCGGGCAGGGCAAAAGGCGCATCGCCCCAAACCGAGGGGGTCGCCTCTGGGCTTTGTCCGTTGCCGCAGCCGATCCAAGGGGCCACCAACACACCGGCACCTGCAATTCCTGAAAGTTTGAGAAACGTACGCTTGTCCATGACACAAAGATGGGGGGCTTCGCGTTAAGTCCGTCCACAACGCAATGTGAAAGGCTTGGGCCAAGGTGTGGCCCACGCGTTGCGTTGAAACCGAACTTTTGGGAAGATGTCACGTCTGCGCACTTTGTCCTCGTATTTGCTGGTTTTGGCCGGCCTGTTGGGATTGTTGCTTGGCTTGGCTTGGGTCGTCATCCGGTCGCAGGCCGAAGGCTGGAAGGAACAAGGACTGCAAGCCCTCAACGAACAACTGGATGGCGAGCTCGTCACCCAACGGGTCGACTTGTCGTGGTGGAATGGGTTTCCCAACGTCAGCGTGGACTTTCACGACCTCGCCATTGTGGGCTTGAACCAGGATACTGTGGTGCAGGCAGAACGCTTGGGCTTGGAAATCAACCTGTGGTCCATCCTTCAACAAGCTCCAGAAGTCACCTCCGGCCAACTTGAACATGGCTCGTTGCGCATCCAGCAGAACCACCACGGCCGCTGGAACCTTTTGGACCTCGCCAAAGAGGGCCCTTCCCATTCCGACTCCATGGCTTTTTCACTGTCGGCATTCCAGGTGGAAGACGTGGACGTCCAAGCGCTGCATCCCGATGGATGGACCGTCGAGTCGCGCATCGAAGCGATGCACCTTTCCGGATCGATCGACCAGCCTTGGACGTGGGACGCCCGCCTTGTGCAATGTCGTTGGGAAGACCAAGGGCAGGCACTGCTCCTCCCTTGCGACTACGAGGGGTCGGGCACCGTCGATGCACGAGACCCTTCGTTGGTGGTGCTCGCCGGAGAGGGTGCCCTTCAAGGAGTGGACCATGCGTGGTCCATCCAATCGGGCGATTCGTGGGAACTCCAGCTTGACATCAAGAGCCTTTCCCAGCAGGACCTTGCCCGCGTGATGGTCGACCCACCGGCCATGGACGGCGTCGCACTTGACCACATCGCCCGCGTGAAGGTGACCGCCCAACCTGACGACATGTTGGTGCAATGGGAACTGCCCACCGAGGCCTTCCAGCTGGGGCCTCAAGCCACGGGCCTTTCTTTGGCCATCCAAGGCCTGATTGAAGGCCGTGGGTTCGTGAAACAGCGACACGGCGTCATGACGTGGGGCGTGGACCAATTCAACGCTTCCGGCGCAGGCTGGAGCGTTCAGGGCGCCGTCCAGCCGGAAGCGAATCATGGCTTCGCATTCTCAGGGAACGGATCGCTCGACGCCACCATCCCCATCGGGACATGGATGCCCCACCTTCATCCAGACCTGCTGAATTCTTGGCCCCAAATGGGACAATTGACTTGGGACGGATCGTTCGCGTGGCGCGAAGACTTGGGCATCCACCAGGCCGAAGGAACAGGGGCCTTGATCGGGTTGGCGGGGTTGCTGGACGAACAGCCTTATCAGTTGAACGCGAACATCCTGGCCTTCGAGGGGGGGCAATGCGAAGCGAAAGGCATTGAGCTTTCTTGGGCAGGCAACCAGGCATCCATCGACGTGTTGGGCCTCGATCCCGTGGCGCTCGCCCAAGGCAAACCGGTGAATGGCTTGGTCAACGTAGACGCCTCTCAAGCCAACGTCGACGCCATCCTCCATTGGTGGGATCGCCTCGACCACCAAGGACCACCTTCCACCAACCTTCTGCCCTCAAGCTCCTCTGTTTCCCTAGACTTCCATGCACAAACCTTGACCTGGGCCGGGTTGTCGTGCACCAACCTCGCTTCCAAAGCACAGGTCAGCCCTCACCGGTTGGACGTCGATGCCTTGACGTTTTCTGCCTTGGAAGGAACGGCCGACCTCCGCGCCACGCTCAAGCCAGGCTATGCCGGATGGGCACTTGCTTTGGATGGAGGAATCCGAGACGTTTCCCTGCAAGAACTTTTCAAAACCTACGAGAATTTTGGGCAAACCATGGTTCGGCACGAACACCTTCGAGGGGCACTCTCCAGCGAAGGTGACATGCTCTTGTCATGGGGACTCGATGGGTCCTGGCACAACGAACACATGACCGCCAGCCTGCAGACGTCCATTGCGCATGGTGAACTCATCGGTTTTGAGGTGTTTGACGACGTCGCCGATTACCTCAGCGAGCACCGGCTCATTGCTCCTTTGGTCGATCCTGAGGACCTGCGAAGGCGGCTGCAGAGCATTCAATTCAACCCGGTTTCCCAACGCGTCGAGGTGCGGCAACAATCGGTGAGGCTCCCCATGACCGTCATTGAGTCGTCGGCCATGAACGTGGCGGTCGGTGGCACCTATTCCTTTGACGAAACGATCGACTACACGCTCGGATTTGCCTTGCGCGACCTCCGCGCGGGTGCATCCGATGCCTTCGGGGAAATGGAGGACGACGGCTTGGGAAGCCAGTTCTTTTTGAAGATGCAGGGTCCCATTGCCCAACCGGAATACAAGTACGACCGAGAGGCGGCCAAGCGGCATCGACGAGAAGCCATTCAAGCAGAAAAGGAGCGGCTGAAAGAAGCTTGGCAAAACCGCAGAAACGGCGATGTCGACGGCCCAACACCCACGCCCGACCCTCAGCCTGTCGTTCAGCCAGCCGGAACAACGCCCACGGAAAAGAAGACCTCTTGGAAAGACCGATTCAAGAAACCGCAAGGCTCCCAAGAAAACGACTTGTTCGACGACGACGACGACGACTATTTTTGATTCATGGCAACAGGGGATTTCCAACCAATTCAAAAGCAGCTCATTCGGTGCCAAGAACTCTTGGACGAGGCACGCATGAACGGGTGGTCGGAGGAGCAGAAGGAGCAATTGTTGGAAGCCTCCAGGAACCTGCACGAGCTTGCCGTGCTTTGGGCCCACGCCAGCGGTGAGCCTGAAAGCCCACCGGTCGAACCCAAAGAAGCCCCGCTGAATCGCCTGATTCACGTCGAACCAGAAGCCCAAGAAGAGGAAGAGGACAACCAAATCGACCTGATTTCTTCCATCGGAGAGATGACCTTGGCGGAGAAGTTGGCCCTCCAGCCCCTTGCCCATGTGGCGGATGGACTGAGCATCGTCGAAAGGGCGCAATTCACGAGCGTGCTTTTCTCTGGGGATGAAATGACGTTCTCGAAGTTGCTTGAGCGGCTGCAGCGGGCTTCCACGCAGGAAGAAGCCCTCGCCATCTTCCACGAATCCCTCGAAATCGAAGAGCCCACCGACGAGTCCAAGGCGCTCGAGGAAGAGTTTGCCAAACGCATCGTACGCACGTTTGTGACATGACAGGAGGACGACTGGTCGTGGTGCCGACGCCCATTGGCAACCTTGGAGACATGACGCCTCGAGCCATCGAGGCCTTGACTGCATGCGACCTCATTTTGGCCGAAGACACCCGCACCACGGGCAAACTCTGCCGACACTTTGGCATCGACACCCCCCTGAAGTCGTTCCACCAGCACAACGAGCACAAAGCCTTGGATGGCATTGTGCAGCAATTGGCCATGGGCGGGACCATGGCGCTTTGCTCTGATGCCGGCACCCCGGGGATTTCTGACCCGGGATTTTTGCTGGTTCGAGCGTGCGTGGAAGCCGGTGTGGACGTGGAATGCCTGCCTGGCAGCACGGCGTTCGTTCCCGCGCTGGTCGTCTCAGGACTGCCTTGCGACCGGTTCTATTTTGAAGGTTTCTTGCCCCACAAAAAGGGGCGCATGAAACGCCTGACTTGGCTCATGGACATGCCTTGCACGGTGGTGCTCTACGAGAGTCCTCACCGGGTGGGGAAGCTGCTCAACCAATTGGACGAGCTCGGCCACGGCGAGCGCCGAGTCAGCCTGAGCAGGGAGCTGTCCAAACTTCATGAAGAAACCCTCCGTGGTTCCGTGAAGGACCTGTTGGGCGCCACCGAAGCCTCGGCGCCTCGCGGCGAGTACGTCGTGGTGATTGAAGGCACGGAAAACCTGCTCAAAACACGAGCCGCTGCAGCTCGTTGACCCGCTTGACCGGCACCATGGTCAAACCCTTCGGGGCTTTCGGAAGCTTGGCATGGCCTGACACCAACATCCGC
>CAZKGY010000142.1:0-4851 GCA_964552305.1 uncultured Comamonadaceae bacterium | reverse complement strand
GCGGTAATCCAACGAGGGGCCGTGCCCTTTGAACATCGCTTCCTTGGCGGCCCAGGCCCACGCCTCTTGGCCTTGCCAGCGTTCCAGTTCCTCGTCGCCCATCACCCTGGGGGCAACGCGGGAAATCCTCGGGTCATGGATGTCGGCGAGGTCCACACCTCCAAGGTGCAGGCGGTCCTTCCATCGCGCCACCGCGGCCCACGTCTCGTTGCCCAATTGGGCGTGGGAAATGCCAATGGGCTCCAGGGTCGACCCGTTGCAATGCAAGCAGGGTTTGCCGTGGGGGTCGTGGGTGAGGTGCCAGGCATCGTGTCCCAGGAGCGCATCCATCGCCTCGGTCGTGGCTTGAAGTTCACGCAACCGCAACGCCCCCATGTTGCCCAACTGCCGCTCAGGGTAGGATTTGTGCAAGTCATCCCTCAACGGCCCCGAATTTGACACGCGCCAAAGAACAATCTCCACGCCTTGAGGTTGGAAGGGCAACGCATGCTGAGGCATGGGAACAAAGGACGGGGGTTTGGCCTCCACCTCCAAAGCCCGCGCATTCCGTATTTTTGCAACGTTAAATCAAATGACATGGGTAACACAACCCCCACACCGACCCTTCCCTACAAGGTGAAGGACATGAGCTTGGCCGAATGGGGCCGAAAGGAAATTACGCTGGCCGAGGCTGAAATGCCTGGCTTGATGGCCCTCCGCGAGGAGTTCGGCGCATCGAAGCCGCTCAAGGGCGCCCGCGTCGCAGGATGCTTGCACATGACCATCCAGACCGCTGTGTTGATCGAGACCCTTGTGGAGCTCGGCGCAGACGTGACGTGGTCGTCTTGCAACATCTTTTCGACCCAGGACCACGCCGCCGCGGCCATTGCCGCTGCAGGCATCCCCGTGTACGCCTGGAAGGGCATGACGGAAGAGGAGTACGAGTGGTGCATTGAGCAGACCTTGTTCTTCGGCGAGGGCCGCGAGCCCTTGAACATGATTTTGGACGACGGGGGTGACTTGACCAACGTGGTGCTTGACAAATACCCAGAACTGGCCGCGGGCATCAAGGGCATTTCCGAGGAGACCACGACCGGTGTACTCCGTCTCTACGAGCGCGAGAAGAACGGCACCCTCCCCATGCCCGCCATCAACGTGAACGACTCCGTGACCAAGTCGAAGTTCGACAACAAGTACGGTTGCCGTGAATCATGCGTGGACGCCATTCGCCGCGCCACCGACGTCATGATGGCAGGCAAGGTCGCCGTCGTGGCCGGCTACGGCGACGTAGGCAAGGGCTCTGCAGAGTCCCTCCGCAACGCCGGGTGCCGTGTGATTGTCTCCGAGATTGACCCCATTTGTGCCCTGCAAGCGGCCATGGAAGGATTCGAAGTCAAGAAAATGCTCGACGCCGTGGCCGAGGCAGACATCGTCGTCACCGCCACAGGCAACAAAGACATCGTCACGGGTGCCCACTTCGAAGCGATGAAGGACAAGACCATTGTCTGCAACATCGGTCACTTCGACAACGAAATCGACGTGGCATGGCTCAACACCAACCACGGCAACACGAAGGACACCATCAAGCCTCAGGTGGACATGTACACCGTCGACGGCAAGGACATCATCCTTTTGGCGGAAGGCCGTTTGGTCAACCTCGGTTGCGCCACGGGTCACCCAAGCTTCGTGATGTCTGCGTCTTTCACGAACCAGACCATCGCCCAAATCGAACTCTGGAACAACCCAGACAAGTACGAGAACAGCGTGTACACCTTGCCCAAGCACTTGGACGAGAAAGTGGCACGTTTGCACCTCGCCAAGATTGGCGTCGAAATCGACGAGCTCAGCAACGAGCAGGCCGACTACATCGGGGTGCCGGTTCAAGGACCCTTCAAAGGCGAGGCGTACCGCTACTAATCGGCAGCTTCTGCGAAACAAAAAACCCTCCGACTCCGGAGGGTTTTTTTGTGGGCATTCGGTTCGAACGTGTCAATTGAAGACCCGAAGCGACGGGCCGTCCAGGGTCGTGCGGTATCGCTGCAGCGGAAGGGTGGCAGGACCTTGCAAAACCGTGCCGTCCAGCATGGACCATTGGCTCGTGGAGCACGTCGTGTCGTCGCGGAGGATGATGTTGTCGTCGTCCAAGGTGACCCGGCAACCGAGGGCCACGTCGTGGGTGGAATGGCGGTCCAAGGCGACGAATTCCTCGGTCGAAAGGCGGTAGATGTAGATTCCTTTGGACCCTTCCAACGGCACCAAGATCGCCTCGCCAGGGAATTGCAGGGCGTTGTAGTTAGGCAGGTTCAGGTCGATGTAAAAATTCACCGGCACGTAAGGGATGTACTGGGGCTGCTCCCCACACGAGGAACACGTCGTGCACAAGAGGACCAAGCCCATGAGCCAGGACATGGCCCTGGAACGAAGGCCCAAGGGGTCTTTGGGTGCGCCTGCCTTGAAGGCCTTGATGTAGTTGGGTTCGTAGTGGGGCAAGTCCACAAACGACGACGCCTGAAACGCCTCCTCTGCAAGTTCACAGCCGTCCGAAGCGAGAGGCCACGCTTCCACGAAGGTTCTGTCATCACCCCCCAAGCCTTCTTCCATCTTCTTGGCACCGTCGCCAATGAACTGTGCATCCGGACCCCACTCGTCGGCGTCTTCTCCGAGAATCCATGGTTTTGCTGGGGCCTTGGGGGTCGTGTCGTCAAAACCGGCGGCGTAGGCTTCCATGCGGCGAGCGTCAATCATGGCCACGCGGGTTCGCGGCGAGGGATCAAGGCGCTTTCCTTGGACGGCAAGCAGGGCCAGGGGGTCGAGTTCAATCAGTGGGATTTGAAGCCCTTGACAGAGCCCCTTGGCCGTGGATACGCCAATGCGAAGGCCTGTGAACGAACCAGGGCCACCTGTGACTGCCACGGCGTCCAGTTGGGGCTTGTTCGCTTCGTTCAGAACGCGGTCGACCATGGGCATCAGCTTCTCGGCATGGACGTAGCCTGTTTCGCGAATGGCTTCGGAGGCCACGCAACGCCCGTCGACGCTGACTGCCACAGAGCACTGCAAGGTGGCGGTGTCAATCAAGAGGATCGTGGCCATCAGTTCGCTTCGACGGGGTCGTTGTGGTTGAGGGTACGGCTCACCAGGTCGTACGGTCCCGAGACGACGACGTCGCCCTCGTTGATGGCTCCGGCCACGACCACGTGTTTCGAATCTTGGATGCCCGTTTCGACCTCCACCCATTGCGCCTTGCCGTCTTTCAGGCAAAACAGCCCCAACGACGACTCCCCGGAGGCCTCCTCTTCGTTGTCAGTGTCGTCCGCGAACCCTACCTCCCGGGTGGTCACCGCTTGAATTGGCACGCACAGCGCTTGGGTTTCTTTTGCCGTCAAAATGTCCACCGTGGCACTCATGCCCGGGCGAAAGGGGGTGCTGTCGTCCGATTGTCCCTCAATCAGATGGGTGTAACTCGCCCGATCCAACCGGACCTTCACGGAGAAGTTGGTCACTTGGTCCATGCTGAAACCGTTCGCTCCGGCATTCAGGGCGGTGTTGCCAATCTCGGTGATGACGCCGGCAAACGTTTCGCCCAGGTAGGCATCGACCTCAATTTCCGCCTCGTCGCCGAGGTGGATGCGAACGATGTCGCTTTCGTTCACTTCGACGTTCACCTCCATGGTGCTCAAATCGCTGACGTTCATCACGACCTCACCTGCGGTGAAGCCATTGCCTTGCACGCTTTCGCCCACCTCCTTGGAGAGGGCTGTGACGACGCCGCGCTGGGGCGCCACAAGCGTGGTGCGGCTGAGGTTGTCTTTGGCCTCTTGCAGCGAGGCTTCACCGCTTCGAATCGCATACTCCGCGCTTCGGACGCTTTCTTCGGCGCTGGTCAGGTTCGCTTCTGCAGACAAGAAGGACGCTTCCGATTGGTCGTATTCTGCCTGCGAAATGACCTTGTCGGCGAGCAGGACTTGGGAGCGCTGGAAGGCTTTCTCTGCGGCGATTTTGTTGGCAGTGCCCTGGGCCACTTGGGCACGCGCCGAGGCGAGGTTGGACCGGGCCGTGTTCAGGGCAGCTTCCGCGCGTAGGAGGGCCGCCTCGTAAATGTCGGGGTTGAGCTGCACCAGCAAGTCGCCCTTTTCGACCACGTCGCCCTCTTTCACGGGCAGTTCCGTGATTTGTCCGTTGACTTCGGCCGTGATTTTGACCTCTATTTCAGGCTGGATCTTCCCGCTGGCGTTGACGCGTTCCACCACATCTTGCAACGAGGCCTCCGCCGTGGAGACTTGAGGCAAGGTTTGTTGGCCACCTCGAATGAGTGCGACGACCACAAGCAGGAGGATGACTGCACCGAGGATGAGGAGTCGTTGTTTGTTCATGGCGTCAGAGGCTGAGGGGGCGGCCCATGTAGAAGTCCAAAATTCGTGTCTTGAACACGAAGTCGTATTGCGTGCGCAGGGCGTTCAAACTGGCGTTGTCCAAACGCGTTCGCGCGTCGGCGTATTCCAAGGCGGAGATGGCGCCAGCTTCGAAGCGGGCCTCGGCGTTGCTCATGGCCAAGCGTGCGGCGTCCAGGGCCTGATCGTTGGCTTCGAACGTCCGCTTGGCGGCGCGGGCGTCGAAGAAGGCGGATTCCACGGCTTGCCGCAGGCCCTGGGCGGTTTGTTCTTTGGCAAGCTTTGCAGACAGCACATCGACTTCCGCCCGTTCGATGCCCGCCTTGGTGCCAAAGTTGTTGAACACGGGGATGCTGAGCGAGAAGAAGACGCTTTGGTTCAAGTTGTTGGAGAACTGGTCTTGGACAGACATCGTCTGCTGGGTGACGTTGTCGAAGTTGGTTTCCACGTAGGGGACCAAGTCGCCACTGACCGATTCGAAGAG
>CAZKGY010000141.1:0-4879 GCA_964552305.1 uncultured Comamonadaceae bacterium | reverse complement strand
TCCATGGCCAGTTTGGGATGGGACGCTTCGGTCAGGGCCTTGTATTCAGAACGAGACGCGATGAATCGCAGCGGTTCAATCATGAATGGTGGTTCCACCATGTCTGGAAACCGTGCTCGTCTTCCATGCAGGAGCAAGGTGACAGGTTGGTTGTCGCTGCGCCAAAGGGTTGTGCCCCACGGGACGATCCATTCCACCACGGACGCCCCAGGCACCAAGGAAGCGATGGGGTTGGCGTTCAAGGTGTCCAACGCCCAACGCGCGTTGCTGTAGGGAGGCGGAGGCAACGAGGAGGGAGCGTTGACAAGCTCAACGTTCCACACTTCGTCTTGTGCTTCAGGGGGGAACGCCAACAACAAGGTGTCGCCAACTGCCACGTTTTGGTTGGGCGTGGGCCACGCGTCTTGTTCGCTCCAAACCAAGAAATCTTGCCGAATGAGCTGGGGCAACGAAGACCATGGTAGCGATTGCACCCATTGGGATTTGCGCTGGACGTCCTCCACCACCACGGTGGCCCTGTTCGACGTGATGTCTCTTTCCAGCGTCCACTTCGCCCGCAAAAGCCTCGGGGTGTCGTCCCATGCCGTGTCGGCAAGGGCCCACGTTTGGCCGTCGAGGTTGACAGACAACGACGCAACGAATGGCGCTTTCGAGTGCGCCCTGCTGTAAAGCAGACTTCGGCGTTCGATCGACAGGTAGAGGTCGACTTGGGGCTGTCCGTTCGCGTCAAGCGACCGGTGCAAGGTGACCTCCGGTTGGATGCCCGTGGCGTTTCGGTCGTAAGGCCGGGACTTTGTGGACGATTGAATCGAAGCGTTTTGGCAGGCAGTCAACCCCACGAACACCCCGAAGATGAGGGGTTTGAGAGTTTCACAAGCCTGAAAGAGACGACGATTCACGGCATGAAATTACACGTTGGCACGCATGGAGTGAAACCTTTTTTGAAGCACCTCCGTAACGGGTGTCAGATTGCTTTTGCAGAAACCCAAAAAACCCATTCATCATGCAACGCTACCTTCGAATCACCGCCCTCGTTCTCCTCACTTGTGCCGCCCTCAGCTCTTGCGGAAGCCTTTATGAGCAGTGCGCTGCTTACGCCGAGACTCCGACGGTTCAGACCCGGTAAAACTGGAACGCGAGGTTCTGCGCGACGTCCGGATGAAGGCTTTTGGCCACTGGACAAGCGCGGGCAACCCTCTCCAGCACGGCCAAGTCTTGGTCGGAGCAGGAACCTGAAACACGCACTTCGAACACGACTTCAATGGCATCCACCCTTCGGGGGCTGGATGCCATTGTCTTTTGGACGTTGGCGTCGATGGATTCAATGCGGAAGCCCTTGCCTTGCACGTGGATGCCCATGATGGTCATGACGCAGGCGGCCAACGACGTGCTCAGCAAGTCGGTGGGGGAGAAGGTTTGGCCCAACCCGTGGTTGTCGGTGGGTGCGTCCGTGACAATCGTTTGGCCAGAGGCGAGGTGGGTGTTTTCCGTCCTCAAGGGATCGACGTAACGAACCGAGTAATTCCAAGAAGGTGCATCCATGGTGCGAAGATGCACACAAAGGTGGGCAAGCCTGACTACCTTCGCTGGCATGAACCTCCTTTGTTCAGGCAGACCTTGGTTGTTGGCTGT
Organism: uncultured Comamonadaceae bacterium; assembly: GCA_964552305.1. Lineage (GTDB taxonomy): Bacteria > Bacteroidota > Bacteroidia > Flavobacteriales_D > Sanyastnellaceae > UBA11663. The sequence continues at coordinate 3,247 of CAZKGY010000141.1, read as the reverse complement.
TGTGGCCACGTGTCTGGTTGCGTTCACGACGCATGCCCAATCGGAAACCCTGACCGGCATGGATGCGGTGTACGGAGAAGGGGTGGACGTCGTGCTGACCGACGCCTCGCAATTTCATGCGACGTTGCACAGCCAGGGGGCGGGACTTGGTTTTCGCCGCGGGAAGTTTCACGGCGCAACGACCATCAAAGGATGGCAGGGTGATTTGGTGTTTGTGCGTCACCCCAAGGAGGAGAAAATCCAAAACATCAATTACCCGGACGCCTTGCCCTATGTCTTGGGCAAGGTCAACGCGCACCACGCCTTGCGCCTCCAACGTTTTGCCCAAACCGTGATGGCCGAGAAGTACAGGCTGTCAGGCGTGGCCCTGTCCCGGGTGACGGAGTACGGGGTGGTGGCCGGCGTTTCAAAGCCGGTGTACTTGGAGATTGGCTACGGCGAGCTCCCATACGACTACTACCAAACGGAACGCTACGACCCTGCAATTCACGCCACCAACAACATCCGTGGGCGCGCCCCATGGGTCAACGGATTGGAGGAACTCGCGTTCAATCCTGGAATCACGTTGGGGCAGACCTTGGCCTTCGAGTTCAACAACAACCGAACCAAGACGAGGTCCATTGAGGCCGGCGTGCTGGTGGACGTGTACGTCAAGCCGGTGGAAACGCTGGCTTCGTCTTTTGTGTCGCCCAGCCGCTTTCATGCGCTGTTCCATCTGAGGTACGCATGGGGCGCGCAGTGGTCAGCGAAGGGCTTGAAGGAAGCCCTCGATTGATTGGATTGTCCGAACTTTGTCCCATGACCACGCCGACGTCGCCTTCATCCAACCCCAAGCAGCGGGTGCCGAAGCCCAAGTGGCTTCGCGTGAAGCTGCCTACTGGAGAAGCCTACCGAGAGGTTCGCAACATCGTGTCCGAGCACAAGCTCCACACCATTTGCGAAAGCGGCCACTGCCCCAACATGGGGGAGTGCTGGGGAGAGGGCACGGCCACGTTCATGATCCTGGGCAACATCTGCACGCGCAGCTGTGGCTTTTGCAACGTGAACACGGGAAAGCCGCTGGAGGTGGACGTGATGGAGCCCGGCCGGGTGGCCCGGTCCGTCAAGTTGATGGGGGTCAAACACGCCGTGATCACCTCGGTGGACCGCGACGACTTGCCGGACGGTGGTGCGGAAATTTGGGCCCAAACGGTGCGTGCCATTCGCCACCAAAGCCCAGGGACCACGCTGGAAACCTTGATTCCGGATTTCGCGGGCAAATGGGACAACCTGCAACGCATCATCCAGGTGGCGCCCGAAGTGGTGTCGCACAACCTCGAGACGGTGCGTCGCTTGACGAAGTCGGTGCGCATTCAAGCGAAGTACGATCGGAGCCTGGAGGTGTTGAAGCGCCTCGGCGACGCGGGACTCCGCACGAAGAGTGGCGTGATGCTCGGCCTGGGAGAAACGGTGGAAGAGGTGGTGGAGACGATGGAAGACCTCCGAAGCGTGGGGTGCCAGGTGGTCACCCTGGGCCAGTACTTGCAGCCCACCCCGAAGCACCTTCCGGTGGCTGAGTTCGTGCATCCCGACGTGTTTGCCGAGCTGGAGACCCGAGGCAAGGCCATGGGGTTCCGTCACGTGGAAAGCGGCCCCCTCGTTCGGTCTTCGTACCACGCGGAGAAGCACGTGCTCTGAGTCCCTTCATGCTTCGTTCTTGGGTCCTCCCGACCTGATGCGGCCCATTCCTTCCAAGTCCTGCGACTTTTTGCGCCTTGCGGCGGTTCATCTGTTGTAACTTCCGAACGATTTTTCGCCTGAATACAAGCATCCATGACCTTGAAATCAACCTTGGGCAGCGCCTTTGCTGCCACCGCTGTTTTGGTCGTCTCTGTATGGGGATGGAACCAACCCCTTGACAACGAAGCGACTCCCGCCTACACGCCACGGGTCGAAGAACCTGCCGCAAGCCCCGACGGGGCCTTGGAAATCCGCCGCATGATGGTGGGTGACGCCGAAGGCAACATCGACCACGAAGGCTTGGCCCAACTGGGACGTGCCGTGGCGAAGAAGGCAGCCAGCCAAGCCTCCAACAAAGAAGCGCAACCCATCAGTTGGCACGAAATGGGTCCCGACAACGTCGGTGGCCGCACCCGCGCCATCGTCCCGTTTGGATCCAACGGCCTGTACGCAGGCGGGGTTTCAGGCGGTCTTTGGCGTTCCAACAACCGAGGCAACACGTGGAACCAAGTGTCTTCTTTCCCCAACTTGATGGTCGGTTCATTGGCCATCGCTGGCAACGGAGACCTCTACGTCGGCACAGGCACCAATTTTGACGGCGCCGGCGGCGAAGGTGGCTCGGGATTCCGCGGCGACGGCATCTGGCGTGCCACTGCGGACGACCTGGGGTCGTTCGAGAAGGTGACGGTCGAAGGCGGCGGAGAATTTCAGGTTCGTGCCACCGACGCGTTGGTGGCTGATCCTCGCGAATGCTACAGCAACCGCGTTTGGGTGGCGTCGATGGAAGGCTATGGGTACATCGAGGATGGTGTGTTCACCGAGTTGCCCAATGCCGCGACAACGCTTTCTGCAGCCACGGACATGGCCATCGCTCCTGATGGCAGCTTCTGTCTGGTCGCAGGCGCCAACGGACGTGTGTACCGCTCCTCAGGCGACGATGCCGATTGCGTGGGAGGGGACTTCACCAACTTGGTGTCGTTGACCCAGTCTGGTTCCAGCAACAACCTCGACGGCAACCTGCCGCAGAGCGGTGTGGGGCGTGCACGGGTGGACATTTCCTCCGACGAACTTGACAACGGCACCTACAGCGCGTTCGCGCTGTATGCGACCAGCGGTGGCTTGTTCTACGGATTGTACTTCAGCGACGCCGAAGGAAACTTGGGCGGATGGGATCTGGTTTGGCCTGGTGAAATTCAGACAGCCACGCCTCTCCCTCGTGCACAGGGCATTTACGATTTGGCCCTCGGCATTGCGAAGGGTCAGCCTGACCTGGCGTACGTGGGTGGCATAGAGTTGTGGCGTTCAGGCCCCAATCAGCAAGCCGAACAAGCCGCCGTGCCTTTGGATCTTCCCTTCGCCAACGTGTTTGTGCACGCCGACGTGCATGAGATTGTGTACGCCAACGATGGCACGATGTACGTGGCTGGCGATGGTGGCATTTACCGCTCGGACGACGCTGGCGAAACCTACCTCGAAGTCAACCGTGGCTACAACGTGACGCAGTTCTATGGCATGGCGCACAGCGCAG
>CAZKGY010000140.1:0-4905 GCA_964552305.1 uncultured Comamonadaceae bacterium | reverse complement strand
GATGGCAACGGACAAAGTCACCTTGCCTCCGGCTTGGCTTCCAAATACCCCAACGAAGGGCGCTTGTTCCGCCTTCAGCTGAAACGCCAGGTCCTTGATGTTCTTGGCATCCAAGTCGAGTATGGCGCCAATGGCATTGACGCCACCAATCGGTTGGAGTTGTTGGATCAATTCGCCCTTGACGTTGCCTGCGGCTTCGCGCTGGAAGGCCTCAATGTCTTTGGACATTTTCGCGTTGGCTTTGAGCAAGTCGTCGATGGCCTGCGCAGGGTCTGCGGCTCCTTTCAGCATGGCTCGGATGCCTGCGAGTTGCTCGCGCTCGTGGCGTTGCGCCTCCATGGCGGAATCACCGGTCAAAGCTTCAATGCGACGAATGCCAGCCGCGACGGCGCCTTCGCTCTCGATGCGGAAGGGGCCGATGGCTCCGGTGGCTGGCACGTGGATGCCCCCGCAGAGCTCCTTGGAGGAACCAAACTCGATCATGCGCACGGTGTCCCCGTACTTCTCCCCAAACAGCATCATGGCTCCGGCCTCCTGGGCCTCGGCGATGGCCATTTGGCGGTGTTCTTGGCAGGGGTGGTTGGCCAGGATGCGTGATTGAACCATGGATTCGATGCGCGCCAATTCGTCTTCTGTCACTTTTTGGAAGTGGGAGAAATCGAACCTCAAGCCGTCGGGCTTGACAAGCGATCCTTTCTGCTCCACGTGCGTCCCAAGCACTTCGCGAAGGGCTTCGTGAAGGAGGTGGGTCGCGCTGTGGTTGCGCGCGCTGGCGTCTCGCGAGGCCACATCCACCTGGGCTTCGAAAGAGTACCCTTGCGGCACGCGGTCAAGCACGTGCACGATGAGGTTGTTCTCTTTTTTGGTGTCCAAGACCTGGAACGTCTCGCCCGATTCGGATGCAAGCACCCCGCGGTCGCCGACTTGCCCCCCGCCTTCTGGGTAGAAGGGTGAGCGGTCAAACACCGCTTGGACGAAGGTTTTCTTTTTTGCCGTGACCTCGCGGTAGCGAAGCAACGTGATGGTGGCTTGGGTGTGGTCGTATCCGATGAATTCGGTGGGGCCATCGCTTTCGGCCACAACCTGCCAATCGTCGGCGGTGATCTTGCCTGCTTCGCGGGAGCGGTTCTTTTGGGCTTCAAGCAAGGCCTGGAAGCCTGCTTCATCCACCTTCAACGATTGTTCGCCTGCGATGAGTGCCGTGAGGTCCACAGGAAAGCCAAAGGTGTCGTACAACTCAAACACCACGTCTCCGGCCAGCTCGTCCCCGGCCTTCATCCCCGAGGTGGCTGCAGCAAGGCGGTCCATGCCCGAGGCAAGCGTGCGCAGGAAGGACTGTTCTTCTTGTTCGATGACCTGCTCAATCAGCCCTCGTTGGGCCTTGATTTCGGGGAAGGTGTCGGACATCTGGGTGTCCAACACGCCCACGAGCTGGTGGATGAATGGCTCGTTCATCCCCAAGAATGAGGACCCGTAGCGCACCGCGCGACGCAAGATGCGGCGGATGACGTACCCCGCACCGGTGTTGGATGGCAGTTGGCCGTCGGCGATGGAAAATGCCACGGCCCGCACGTGGTCGGCAATCACACGAAACGCGATGGCTTCTTGGCTGTCGTCTTGGGGGTAGGGCTTGCCGGATGCCTTGGAAATGGCGTCGAGAAGCGGCGTGAAAATGTCGGTGTCGTAGTTGGAAGTGACGCCTTGCATCGCCATGGCCAAACGCTCGAAGCCCATGCCCGTGTCGATGTGTTTGTTCGGAAGGGGCACCAAGGAACCGTCGGCCATGCGGTTGAACTCCATGAACACGAGGTTCCAAATCTCAATGACTTGGGGGTGGTCTTCGTTGACCAAGTCGCGTCCATCGGTTTGGCCACGCTCGTCGTCGCTTCGGAGGTCGATGTGGATTTCGGAACAAGGGCCGCAGGGACCGGTTTCCCCCATTTCCCAGAAGTTGTCCTTTTTGTCGGCGTCCAAAATCCTGTCCGAGGACACATGCTTGAGCCACTGGGCTCTGGCTTCTTCGTCGGCGGGCAGGCCGTCGCCTTGGTCGCCTCCAAACACCGTCACGTAAAGTCGATCCTTGTCCAAGCCGTAGCGCTCGGTGAGCAACTCCCAGGCCCAGTCAATCGCTTCGGGCTTGAAGTAGTCGCCAAACGACCAGTTGCCGAGCATCTCGAACAACGTGTGGTGGTACGTGTCGACGCCCACTTCTTCCAGGTCGTTGTGTTTGCCGCTGACACGGAGGCACTTCTGCGTGTCTGCAATCCTTGCGTGTTCCACGGGTTGGTTGCCGAGGAACAAATCTTTGAAGGGGTTCATGCCCGCGTTGATGAACATCAACGTGGGGTCGTCCTTGACCACCATGGGTGCTGAGGGCACGATTTGGTGTCCTTTTTCTTTGAAAAAATCCAAAAAAGTCTGTCGAATGCGCCGTGATTCCATGGGATTCAGAATTGCACCGTGAAAGTACGGCAGACAATCCACGAAAGAATCACGACCTTTGCACTTCCATGAAGTGGACCTCAAAGCGATTCAACCCCAAGACCTTGCGCGTGGAGCAGGTGCCGTTGACGGGCCGAGAAATTGCCCGGCGCGTGCTTTGGCGCGTCGTTGCGTTGGTGGTGGTTGCAGGAGGGAGCGTCTGGACGGCAGATCGATTGTTCCAATCGCCGGCCGACCGCGCCCGTGAGGCAGAGATCGCGTTCTTGGAATCGCAACTCGAGGACATGGGAGAATCTGTGCGATTGATGGAGGAGGCGTTGTCGGACATGGAGCGCCGGGACGACGAAGTCTACCGCACCATCCTTGGCGTGGAGCCTGTGCCTGACCACGTGCGGAACCCGGGCATCGGCGGATCCGAGCGTCATGCCCACCTGCGTGGCCACCTTCATTCGAACGAAGTCGCCGACTTGGCAGGGCAAATTGCTGCCTTGCAGCGCTCGATTGTGGCACAGTCCCAGTCGCTGGACGAGTTGACGGGCATGGCCCTGGAATACGAAAAGCTGCTCGAGTCCATCCCCGCCATTCAGCCTGTGCGAAACGAAGACTTGCGACGGATGGCGAGTGGATGGGGCCGAAGGATTCACCCGATTTACAAGGTGGAGAAGTTTCACTGGGGCATGGACTTCAGCGCCCCCGAGGGCACGGAGGTGTTCGCCACGGGCGATGGCGAGGTGGTGAAGGTCAAGCGCCTATACAACGGCTACGGCCGTCACATCATCGTGCGTCATGGATTCGGCTACGAGACCCTGTATGCGCACTTGAGCAAATCGTTGGTCAGGCGGGGAGACAAGGTGAAGCGTGGCCAAGTCATCGGGCTCGTGGGCAGCACGGGGACGTCCACCTCGGCCCACCTGCACTACGAAGTGCACAAGAATGGGCAAAAGGTGAACCCCGCCCACTACTACTTCAACGACCTCACGCCTGCGCAATACGAAGCCATGCTCGAGGCCTCCGAAGTGGAGAACCAAAGCCTCGATTGAGGGGCGTTTGCGAACTGTGGATGTTGGTTCTATCTTGCTTGCGCCCATGCCATTGAACCAGCCCCCACAAAAGCGTTACTTCACCATTTCGGAAGTGGCCAAGATGCTTGAATTGAAGCCGTCCACGTTGCGGTTTTGGGAGAAGGAGTTCGTCCAGATTCAACCCAAAACCAACGCACGAGGCAAACGGGCGTACAAGCAAGAGGACATCGATTTGTTGCGCCGCATCCACGATTTGGTGAAGGTGCAGGGGTTGACCTTGGAGGGGGCGCGCAAGGCATTGAAGTCGCGCAAAGGCTCGTCGAGCGAGCGAGACAAGGCCGCGGTGCAAGCCGCAGAACGCGCCAAGCAATCCTCTGTTGCGCCCGCCGAAGACCGTTCGGCAGAACGCCAGGAGGCGGTAGGCAAGCTCAAGCGGATTCGTCAGAAGCTCCTTGAGGCACGCGCCGCTGTCCGGTCATGAGGTGATCCTTCACGTAGCGGTCGATGCCTTCTTCCAGCGAGAGGAATGGCTCGGTGTAGCCGGCAGAACGCAGCTTGGTCAGGTCGGCCTCGGTGAAGTACTGGTAGGTGTCGCGAATGTCTCCAGGCGTGTCGATGAAATCGATCGTGGGTTCCAACCCCATCGCCGCGAAGGTGGCCCGCGTCAAGTCGAGGAAGGTTCGGCCTTGGCCGCAACCAAGGTTGTACAACCCTGAATGGGCGGGCACGCGGTGGTGCATGAAATGGAGAAGCACGCTGCACACGTCTTCGACGTGCACGAAGTCACGGGTCTGATGTCCGTCTTCATAGTCGTCCCGATGGCTGCGGAACAGCTTCATGCCGCCCGTGGCCTGAACTTGACGGAACGTGTGCAAGACGACTGAGGCCATGCGGTTCTTGTGGAATTCGTTGGGGCCGTAGACGTTGAAGAATTTGAACCCCGCCCAGAAGTAGGGCTTTCGTTCCTGGGCGAGGGCCCAGGCGTCGAAGTCGTTTTTCGACCGGCCATAGGGGTTGAGGGGTTGGAGGTCGGAAACGACGTCGTGGCTGTCCACGTAGCCAAGGGATCCGTCGCCGTAGGTGGCGGCAGAGCTCGCGTAGATGAGGGGAAGTCCAAATTCCACACACAGGTTCCAGATGTCCTTGGTGTAGTCCAGATTGAGGGCATTCAGGAGTTGCTCGTCCTGCTCCGTGGTGTCGGTGCGCGCCCCAAGGTGGAAGATGAATTGAACCTGGCCTTCGTTGGCCCGAAGCCAATCGGGGAAGGCCGCCCGGTCCACCCGCGTGACGGGGAGGGCTTCGTGGTTGGCGCGTTTGGCCTCCACCGTGAAATCGTCCACGAGCACCAACTGGCGGTAGTCCGCCTCCAACAGCTTGACGGCAAGCACGCTTCCAATGAAGCCTGCAGCTCCTGTAACCACAATCATGGCGCGAAGGTAGC
>CAZKGY010000139.1:0-4908 GCA_964552305.1 uncultured Comamonadaceae bacterium | reverse complement strand
GCAGGTGCCGGGTCAGTCAAGTCATCCGCAGGGACGTAGATGGCCTGCACCGACGTGATCGAACCCCGCTTGGTGGAGGTGATGCGCTCCTGCATCGCACCCATTTCCGTCGCAAGCGTAGGCTGGTAACCCACCGCCGAAGGCATCCGACCGAGAAGTGCGGATACCTCTGAACCGGCCTGGGTGAAACGGAAAATGTTGTCGATGAAGAACAGGATGTCGCGTCCGCCGCTTTGCTCGTCGCCATCGCGGAAGTACTCCGCCACGGTCAACCCGGAGAGGGCCACACGGGCACGGGCCCCTGGAGGCTCGTTCATCTGACCAAATACGAGGGTCGCCTGGCTCTTTTCGAGCTCGGCGTTGTCCACCTTGCTCAAGTCCCAGCCGCCGGCTTCCATGCTCTCCACGAATGCGTCGCCGTACTTGATGACGCCAGACTCAATCATCTCGCGGAGGAGGTCGTTTCCTTCACGGGTGCGCTCACCCACGCCGGCAAACACCGAAATGCCTTCGTAACCCTTGGCGATGTTGTTGATCAACTCCATGATCAAGACCGTCTTGCCCACACCGGCACCACCGAACAACCCAATCTTTCCACCCTTCGCGTAAGGCTCGATGAGGTCAATCACCTTGATGCCGGTGAACAACACGTCCGTGGACGTGCTCAGGTCCTCAAACTTGGGGGGCGCCTGGTGGATGGAACGGCCTTCGCCGTACGTGCGGCCTTCGATGCCGTCGATGGCTTGACCCACCACGTTGAACAGGCCTCCCTTGATGCCTTCTCCGGTCGGCATGGTGATGCCCATTCCGGTGGCTTGCACTTCCATGCCGCGGCTCAATCCCTCCGTGGCTTCCATGGCAATGGCGCGCACGGTGTCCTCACCGATGTGCTTCTGCGTCTCCAAAATCAAACGGCCTTCTGGGCGTTCCACCACGAGGGCGTCGAGGATTTTCGGAAGGGCGACTCCCTGGGGGAATCGAATGTCGACCACAGGGCCGATGACTTGTGCGATGGTTCCTTGAGCTGACATGAGCTTGATTGTGCCTTAGGTTATGCGTGTAAATCGGGGACAAAAATAGTTCGTCCGAGTCGAAAAACAGCACCTAAATTTGCATTGTGCGAGTGCATCACCACGCGGAAGAGTTTTTGAGTGCCACGGAGGGTTCCGAAAGGACCGTGTTGACGGTGGGCACCTTCGACGGCGTGCACGAAGGACACCGTGCCGTCATCCGCCAAGTTCAGGAGGTTGCGGAGCGTTTGAACGCGACCACTACCCTGCTCAGTTTTCACCCCCATCCGAGGGTGGTCCTAGATCCTGAACACCACGGATTGAAACTTCTCAACACCTTGTCCGAACGCCAAGCATTGCTTGCCGAGGCGGGGCTTGACCATTTGGTGCTTCAACCCTTCACGAAAGAGCTCTCCCACAAGTCTCCTTGGGAGTACGCCAAGTCCCTGCTCGGGGATTGCATCCGGCCCGTGGCGGTGGTCATCGGCGACGACCATCGGTTTGGCCGTCACCGAAGTGGCGATTTTGGCACCTTGAAGACGCTCGGCGAGGCCTTCGGATTCGAAGTGGTGGCCCTGGAAACCCAAACCGTCGACGACGTCAGGGTCAGTTCCACGAAAGTCCGGCAAGCCTTGGCCCAAGGCAACGTGCAGGAAGCCAACCACTGGCTGGGCGCCCAATACCCGACCACCGGACTTGTGGTTCAAGGCAAAGCCTTGGGGCGCACCCTCGGCTATCCAACCGCCAACCTGCATGTCGAGGACGACCTGAAGCTGCTCCCGGCAAAAGGGGTGTACGCCGTGTGGTGCCAACTTCCCGACTCGACCTGGCATCCCGCCATGGCCAATGTGGGGGTTCGACCGACCATCGATGACACCGAGATCCCGTCGCTCGAAGTCCATGTCATTGGGCAGCAAGGGGACTGGTATGGCGAACGCTTAACGATTCATTGGGTGGCCTGGATGCGGGGAGAAGTCAAGTTTGCGGGCACGGAAGAACTGAAAATCGCGTTGCATTCAGACCTCGAGAAGGCCCAAGCCCTCTTGAACGCCAACCCCCGGACCGCATGAATCGCTTGCTCGCCTTCGCTTTTGCCCTGTGTTTGTTCGCTTCGAGTTTTGCGTTGCTAGGACAAAGCCGTCGATCGGTGGTGGAAGGGGCGCCCCGCGATTTGGTTTGGTGGGAAGACCTCGACGAGGCCGTCGCCGCCCAAGCCACAGGCACCGTGGTGCTCGCCTTGGACGCCACGAAAAAGAAGTGGCGCGAACTTCCTTTGATGTTGCTGGAATTGCCGGACCTGCGCTACCTCTTGCTGAATCGAAACAAGCTGGAAACCTTGCCCGACTGGCTCGTCGACATGAAGGACTTGCGCGTGGTGGTCGCCGATTACAACCGAATGGAATCGTTCCCTCGGGTGCTTTTGGACATGCCCAACCTCACGCAAATCAGCTTGGGGGAAAACTACATCGAGGCCATCCCTTTGGACATCGACCAGATGACTGGCTTGGAGTACCTCGCACTTTGGGGCAACGTCATTGGCATGTATCCGGCTTCTCTGTCCGACTTGCCCAACCTCAAAGCACTCGATCTGCTGCACAACGAAATGTCCGAGCGCGAGCAAGAACAATTGCGCGAGTGGCTGCCCAAGGTGCAGTTGAACATGTCGGAACCTTGCCAATGCGACTTTGACAACCCTTGACTTCGTTGGACAACCCTGCCACTTCCCACAAGTTTCGACGCATCGTGCTCACAGGCACCGAATGCTCAGGAAAGTCCACCCTGGCGACTCGGTTGGCTGACCACCTCGCTTGGCCCCTCGTCGACGAAGCCGCCAGGCAGCATCCCGACGTTCTCCAACAAACGGTCAGCCTTGACACGTTCGACGACTTGCACGACATCCAAACCCGAGCTTGCGTGGAGGCTCACCATGCCGGCAGCGCCGGCGTGGTGTGCGACACAGGAGACGTCGTCTTGGGCATTTGGTCGTCCGTGGTGCTTGGGCAACCCTGGCACCCCCTGTCCGCCCCATGGCCGGCGGTGGACTTGTACCTTCTTTGTCCTCCGCTCACGCAATGGGAACCCGACCCCTTGAGAACCATGCCCTCGCTTGAGGACCGCATGGCGTTGCATCGGACGTACGAATCTGCGTTGCGCCACCGCCCACACCTTGTCGTCCAAGGCAACACCCCCGAGGAACGGCTGGAGCACCTCCTCAACCAATGGCCATGGTAAGGGCTGCCGAAGTGGTGGGGGTCGCGGCCAATTTGCTGTACACCTGGATGTACTTGAAAGGCATGGTCCCCGAGGCATACCTGGGTGCGGCACTGGGGTCTGTCGCCTTGATGTGGGCGTGTTCCAAGCGAGGGTTGCTTGCAGAGAGCGGCCTGCACCTGTTTTACTTGCTCATGGCCGGATTCGGCGCCTGGGTGGCGACGTCATGGACGCCTTGGGGTTCTGTGTCTTGGGTGTGGCACGTGGGGAGCATCGCCCTGGGGTGCCTGGCCTGGGGTGCCTTGGTGCCAGTGCTGAAGGCTCGAGGGTCATCCCTGCCCGTGGTGGATGGATTCACCACGGTCTTCAGCATCCTTGCCACGTGGTGGATGATCCAATTCGACGCGTTGAATTGGTGGTATTGGCTCGTGATTGACTTGGTGAGCGTGTGGCTCTATGCAAAAAGAGGAATGCCCTGGGGGGCACTCCTCTTTGCCGTGTACTCTCTGATGGCACTCGACGGTTGCTTCGAGGCCATCGAGTGGTTTTAACGAATGATGAACTTCACGGGGATGGTGTACTGAACGGACACCGCCTTTCCGCGCTGCTGGCCCGGCTCGAATTGGGGAAGGCTCTCCACCACGCGAATCGCTTCTTTGTCCAAGCGGGGGTCCACCTCGCGAAGGACCTTGACGTCCCGCACTTTGCCGTTTTTGCCAACCACGAAGTACACAAACACCGTTCCTTGGATGCCGGCATCCTTGGCAATCGGGGGATACTTCGTGTTGGTGCTCACGTACTTGATGATCTCTCCTTGGGTGCACTTGTCACGGTCCTCGCCACGCATCCCAACGCATGGGCCAAAGGCGGGCATGTTTTCCACCACCATGAAGATTTCGTCCTCTTCGAAGTCTTCTTCTTCCTCGAAGAACTCGAACTCGTCGTCCTCGTCGAGCTCAATGTCTTCGATTTCAAGTTCAATCTCGATTTCCTCCTCGTCTTCCACGATTTCGAAGACCGTGGTCTGCGGTGGCGGTGGTGGTGGTGGTGGTGGGGTGATCACGTTGACTGGAATTTCCTCGTCTTCAAGAAGGTCCGCTTCGAAGTCGATGGCACGTGTGATGGCCACGTCGTAGGACGTCCAAGCGAGGGCGGACAAGATCAAAGACAACGAAGCCACGAATCCAAGCGCTCTCCATGTGAATCGCTTGTTTTCCAAGTCGGCTTGAGGGGTTTTTCTACGAAGCATGCTGGTAGATTTCGGGTGTGAAATTAATCAATCGTTCGCGATTCTGCCGGGCCACGCGCGAAAGATGACGAAGAACATGCCCTGGGAGAGGCAACCTCCCAAAACGTCTGCCAACAAATCGCCCGCATCCGCCACACGGCTCGGCATCAGCGCTCCCTGCATGGCTTCAAGGACCGTGCCGAAAATCAACGACAGCCCGACGACCCCAAGCACGTGGCCGCGGAGGGAGTCAAACCTGCGTTGTTTGGCCCATGCCACGGTGAAGGACAGCCCCCACAAGGCAAAAGCCATGGCATGAAGGAGCTTGTCCATATGCCAAGTCGTCCACCACGTCGTGGGATGCAAATCAGAACCCGGCAGCGCATGCAGGGCAATCAAGGCCAACGTGAGCAAGGCTGGAGACCACCAAATCCGAGGCCCCGCCCCTTGCATGCCTTA
>CAZKGY010000138.1:0-4935 GCA_964552305.1 uncultured Comamonadaceae bacterium | reverse complement strand
TACCACGAACAGGTAGCCCTGAATCAAGAAGGTGCTGACGTTGCTGATGCCTGGCATCAGCCGAGACAGTGCGTCGCCCAAAAAAGGGCCTCCGAAAAACAAGTCTCCAAGTCCTTCCAACAGCAACAAACCCATGATGAGGCCTTCGCCCCACGTCTCCCGCAACAGTTGTTTGGGGTGGAAGTGGTACAACAATCGGATCCCGTAGTGAAGGACGTAGAAGGCAAAGCTTCCTTTGACCACGTCGAACAGGGCGGCGGACGTGGCTTCGCTGTGGGCGTATCCCACGTAGACCGCGAGCACCACCAGGGCGGTCAAGTTGACGCCGAGGTTCAGCCACTGGAACAACCCCAGTACCGCATCCTTGCTTTCGTACAACCGTACGTTGATGCGTTCGCGAAACCCTTGCCAATTCAAGGCTTCACGGTGTGTTGGAGCTTCAAACGTTGAAGCTCAGATTCCAATGCTTCGCGGGTTACGGGCACGACGCCGACGCGTTCGCACACCCATCCACCTGCCAAGTTGGCGACCGTCGCCAGGTCCTTGGGCTTACTTCCCGACGCGAGCATGAGTGCTGCCACCGCGATGACCGTGTCTCCCGCACCGCTCACGTCAGCCACGTCGCGAGGGAATGCCGGGATGACCGCATGGTTCACCCCCTCGCTTGGAGCGTGCATCCACACGCCGTGTTCCCCCATGGTGACCATGAGCCGGTCACAACGAAGTTGGGCCATGAGCGATTCCACCGCCGCAGCCATTGCCGGCGCATCCAAGGGCGAAACAGGATGCTGAAGGCCCAGGCCCTCGTTCAATTCCTTCAAGTTGGGCTTGAACAGGTCCACCCCTGTGAAATCCAGGAAATGCTTCAGCTTGGGATCCACCACCACGGGCACGTCGTGGGTGTGGCAGTCGGCGATGATGGCTTGGATCAACCCTTGGCTGAAAAATCCTTTGTCGTAGTCTTCCAACACCACGACGTCCGGTTTGTCGTTGCCTTGAAGCAGCGTGAGCAAAGAATTCCGTGCCAGGGATTGCATGGCCTCATCGATGGAGTCAGTGGTCTCTTCGTCCACACGAACCACGTGCTGACCATCGCTGATGATGCGGGTTTTGACGGTGGTTCGACGGCTCGGGTCCACCAACAGGGTAGGCTTGGCCATCGTCGCGAGCAATCCATGGAGCATGCGTCCAGCTTCGTCTTCGCCAACGACGGCAATGACGTCCACCGTGGCGCCCAGGGCGTGCAAGTTTTTCACCACGTTGCCCGCGCCACCGACGCGCTGCTCCCGCTGTGTGACTTCCACCACGGGGACGGGCGCCTCTGGACTCATCCGCGAGACGGAGCCCCACATGTAGGCGTCAACCATCACGTCCCCAAGCACACAAACCCTTGGATTGCTCCATGGCAAGGATGCTTCAGAAGGTGTGCTGAACGACGCCATGCCTCAAAAGTCGGAACTTATTGCAACAAATCGCAGGCCGCGGCAATGCGGCGAACCGCCTCTTCGAGCACTTCGTCCGCGGCAGCGTAGCTCAATCGAATGCACTCGGGTGTTCCAAACGCCGCGCCACTGACGCTCGCCACGTGCGCTTCTTCCAGCAAGAACATGGCCATGTCGTCGGCGTTGTCGATGCGACGTCCCTGATGTTTTGTTCCGAAAAACTGAGAGATGTCTGGGAACACGTAGAAGGCGCCCATGGGTTGGTTCACCTTGAAGCGGGCGATGTTGGACAATCCGTCCACCATCAAGGCGCGTCGGCGGCGGAAGGCCTCGACCATGCCGTCAACCATCGATGGTTCTGCCTCCAAGGCCGCTGCAGCTGCCGCTTGAGTGATGCTCGAAGGGGCCGACGTGAATTGTCCTTGAATTTTGGTGCACGCGGCGGCAATCCAGTTGGGTGCGCCGATGTAGCCCAAACGCCAGCCGGTCATCGCAAACCCTTTGGACACGCCGTTCACGGTGACGGTGCGCTCCCACATGCCAGGCTGGGCAGCCATGCTTGCGTGCTTTTCGGTGAAGTTGATGAGTTCGTAAATCTCGTCGCTTATCGTGATGACGCGGTCGTGCTGTTTCAGCACCTCAGCCAGTCCAGCGATTTCCTCAGCCATGTACACCGAACCTGAAGGGTTGCAGGGGGAAGAATACATCACCAAGCGGGTCTTGGGCGTGATGGCCGCTTCAAGGGTGCTCGGTTGGATTTTGTAGTCGTCTTCGATGCGCGTGGGCAACACGACAGGCACCCCGCCCGCAACCTTGACGATTTCTGCATAGCTCACCCAAAAAGGCGCAGGCAGGATGACCTCGTCTCCGGGATCAACCAGGGAAAGGACCACGTTGGCCAGGCTCTGCTTTGCACCGGTGCTCACAACCACTTGGTCGGTGGTGTAGGTCAAACCGTTGTCCCGCTGGAACTTGTGGACGACCGCTTTGCGCAACCGCATGGTTCCTGGAACGGGCGTGTAGTGGGTGTCGTTGGCTGCAATGGCATCCACGCCCGCTTGCTTCATGGCCGAAGGCGTGTCAAAATCGGGTTCTCCGAGTGACAAGGAGATGACGTCGATGCCCTGTTCTTTCATTTCCCTGGCCTTTCGGGCCATGGCGATGGTGGCAGATTCGCTGAGTCGTTGAAGGAGGGCAGAAGTTTGTTGTTCCATGGTCGCAATCGCGGGTGAAAGTTTGCCCGGCAAAAGTACGTCTACGCCTCGGATTGAGCCCGGGATGAATCCTTAGAAATCAACCAGAGACCCAAGGCTGTCAACATTCCATTCACAGGCAGCAGGGCAAAGCCAAAACTGAAGCCGAAGGCGCTTCCCAGTCCTTGTTCCAGCAGGTACCCAGCCACGGGAGCTGCCACGCATACCCAAGGAATCCAGGACGTTCTTGGTCGCCATGGCGCGAACATGCCCACCGCAAACAAACCCAGGAGGGGGCCATAGGTGTAGTTCGCGACGGTGAAGAGTGCCGACACCACGGAGGTGTCGTTCACCGCGCGAAAGGCAACGATGACCACGAGCAACACCACGGCCATCGACAAGTGAACCCGTTTTCTCGTGGCAGAAGCATTGGCTGAATCCATGGAGGGGGTTTGAAGAAAGTCGACGCACACGGACGTGGTCAAGGCAGTCAGCGCAGAATCCGCCGAACTGAAGGCCGAGGCGAGAAGGCCCACCAAGAACGCCACGCCCATCCATGGTCCCAGGCTACCGCCCATGGCGATGGTGGGGTAGAGCTTGTCGGTTTGGGAAGGGATGGCCAAGCCAATGGCGTCGGCGTGCATGAAGAGCAAGGCACCCATGGAAAGAAACATCACGTTGGCCAGGACGAGGATGACCGTGAAGCTTCCCATGTTCCATTGGGCCTCCCGCAAATTTTTGCAAGCAAGGTTTTTTTGCATCATGTCCTGGTCCAAGCCTGTCATGGCAATGGTCACAAACATGCCGGCCAAGACGTGCTTCACCCAGTGGTTGTTCGCCTTCCAATCGTCCACCACCCAAATGCGGGTCAAGTCCGAGGACGACAGGAGGCTCGGCAAGTCTGCCCAGGAGGCATTCGCCGTGGCCAAGACCCCAGCGATGGTGAGGGCCACGGCAAGGAGCATGGCGGCGGTTTGCAAGGTGTCCGTCCATATGACGGTTCCCATGCCTGCATTTTTGGTGTACAGGTAGATCACGGCCAAGATGGCTGCCGTGACGCAACCAAACATCCACAAGGGAGTAGGGCCGCCAGCCCAAGGTTCCAGGACAACCACGTCGATGACCAACGCCACGAGGAAGAGGCGGAAGGACGCACCCACGACACGGCTCAAGAGGAAAAAGGCCGCGCCAGTTCGATGGGCGTCTCGGCCAAATCGTTGGCCCAAATACCCGTAAATGCTCGTCAAGTTTAGCTTGTAGTACAACGGAAGGAGAACTGTTGCAACAATCATGTATCCAGCGCAATAGCCAAACACCATTTGAAGGTAGCTCCACGATTGGGTGCCCACCCAGCCTGGGATGCTGAGGAACGTGACGCCGGACAGGGAGGCACCGACCATGCCGAACGCCACCACGTACCATGGTGCCGATTTGTTTGCCACGAAAAAGGCTTGTTCGTTGGAGGCGCCCCGCCTGGCCGACCAGCGTGCAATGCCGAGAAGGAGTGCGACGTATCCGAAGGTGATGGCGAGGGCCGTGGCAGGGGTCATGCTTGCGAACAGTTTGGCCCAAATGTAGGGGTCTCGCGTGGCGCTTGACTACCTTCGCGGGGTGCAGATTCCCTCCCGTTTGATTGAAGCCGCCGTGGACCAAATGGCCTCCCTGCCAGGGATTGGGCGCCGGACGGCCTTGCGGTTGGTGCTTCACATGATGAATCGCGACGAAGGACGGGTGAAGGAATTTGCCGAGGCGTTGGTGGCCATGAGGCAAGGCGTCCAGCCTTGTGGAGAATGCCACAACCCCACAGAAGATGCGGTCTGCAGCATTTGCAGCAACGTGAAACGGGACCCGTCCACGCTCTGCGTCGTGGAAGACGTGCGCGATTTGCTGGCCCTCGAGGCCATGGGAGAATACCGGGGCCTGTACCACATTTTGGGGGGTATCATCAGCCCCATGGATGGAGTCGGTCCGGCAGATTTGACGGTGGACTCTTTGGTGAACCGCGCCCACGCGGAAGGGGTGAAAGAGGTGATTTTGGCGCTGCCGAGTTCCATGGAAGGCGACACCACGGCCTTTTACGTGTCCAAGCGCCTGGCTTCGTGCGATGTCTTGTTGACCGCCTTGGCCCGTGGCGTGGCGGTGGGTGAGGCGCTTCAATACGCGGACGAAGCGACGTTGTCCAGTTCCTTGTTGAATCGTTTGCCCTACAGCCAATGACGGACGTCAGCGTGGTGATTGTGAGCTACAACGTGCGGGCATTCCTCGAACAATGCCTCGTCTCGGTGGAGCGCGCAAGCCAT
>CAZKGY010000137.1:0-4957 GCA_964552305.1 uncultured Comamonadaceae bacterium | reverse complement strand
TGACTGTCCCCAAAAACCCAACCATGGGAGCCGCCCCCGCCACGGTGGCCAAGGTGCTCAGGTTTTTTTCCAACCGGTAAATTTCCAGCTTGCCCACGTTTTCGATTGCCACGCTGATGTCTTTGAGTGGCTTGCCGATGCGGCTGATTCCCTTGTCCAACATCCGAGCGACCGGGGTGTTGCTGTCGGCACACAGGTTCCTGGCACTCGACAAGTTGCCTTGGGAAATGTAATCCTTCAGCTTCTGCATGAAATCTGGGCTGACCTTGTCCGCCTTGCGGATGGCCAGGAAGCGCTCGAAGAACACGTACATGCCGATCAAACTCATCAACGCGAGCGGAATCATGATGTACCATCCTCCCTCCATCAGGAGTTGGAGGACGTTGACTTCCACTTCTTGGACGACGTCCGCACTGGCCACCTCTGCGGGGGCTTGCAACAACAGGTAGGTTAGGATTGAAGGCATGGGGTCTCGATGGTTTGAACGTACAAGTTCCCCAGAATATTGGGCCACGTGAATGCCCAAGCCATTCAGTTATTCAACGCCCGAGGTTCACAAAGGCACCCCAAATCGCTTACGCGAACATGAAGAAATAGGTCGCTGCGCCGGCGAAGTAGCCCAAGATTGCCAAGAGGCTGATGCGCTTGAGGTACCACACAAAATCGATCCGTTCCAAGCCCATGACCGCCACGCCAGCCGCGGAGCCGATGATGAGCGCGGAACCTCCAGTTCCTGCGCAATAGGCCAAGAACTGCCAAAAAATGCCGTCTTTCACGAACATGGCGTCCCAGGCATTCATGACTTGGTCCGGCTGAATCACGTCGTACATGCCCATGCTGGCGGCGACAAGGGGCACGTTGTCCACGATGGCGCTCAACAAGCCAATCGCCAGGTCAATCAAATACACGTCGTTCAGGCTCACGCGAAGCCAATCGGCCGCCAACACCAAGTGCCCTGCTTCTTGCAAGGCCCCCACGGCCAACAAAATCCCCAAGAAAAACAACACAGACGCCGAGTCAATGTGCCGCAACACCCCCACCACCGTGAGGTGTTCCTTGTGCTCTTGGTTTTTGGACCGGTGAAGCAATTCCGTCAAAATCCAGAGCAGCCCCAGGCTCATCATCATGCCCATGAAGGGAGGCAAATGCGTCACGGTCTTGAACACGGGAACAAACAACAAGCCCGCCACACCCGTGGCAAACACCAAGTTCCGTTCAAACGGCGTGGTGGGATCCCACCCTTCGTCTTGCTCGGCTTGGGGACGCTCAACGTCACCATTCAATCGGAAGCTCAACACCGCCAACGGCACCACCATGCTTACGATGCTCGGCACGATCAAATGCGACACAATGACGCCCGTTCCCAGCTGCCCGCCAATCCATAGCATGGTGGTTGTGACGTCACCAATCGGCGACCACGCTCCCCCGGAATTGGCTGAGATGACCACCATCCCTGCGAACAACCAGCGGGTGGGTCGGTCCGCGATCAACTTGCGCAACAAAGAGACCATCACGATGGACGTTGTCAAATTGTCCAACAAGGCCGAGAAGAAAAACGTCAGGATGCAGACAATCCAGAGCATTTTGACCTTGTTCGTCGTTCGAATTCGGTCTGTGATCACGCGGAATCCTTCGTGGGCATCCACGAGTTCCACGATGGTCATGGCCCCCATGAGGAAAAACAGGATGGAGCTGATTTCCTCCATGTGATGCAACAGCCGGTGTTCGAAGAACATCGCCAATCCTCCATGGCCTTCTCCGCCAAACGCACGGTAGGCTTCCATCAAGTGGGCGGGAACGTCGTGGGTGCCCAGGACAAAGAGCGCCCAGCACAGGGTTCCTGTCACCAAGGCTGAGGCGGCCTTGTCCACGTGCACGTTGTGCTCCAACGCGATGAACACGTACCCCAAGACGAAAACTGCCAGAATCAGAAAAAACATGCTCTATGGTTTTGCAAGGCGTTGCCAAGGTCGCGTGGACCCTTTTCCCGTCTCGTCATGGATTAAACAAGAAATTTCAATGCACGTTCAAATGCCGTCGCCGTGACCAAGGTTTTGGCCGAATCTTCGGCCAAGACCTTCGCCAACGCCTGTCGAATCGTCTCGGAGGTGTCCCGGAAGATGGCCGCGTCAGACATGTCCACGTCCTCGTCACTCATGAGGTAGGCAAACACGCGGGCCATGCCACAATTCGCGATGAAATCGGGAATGACTGCCATGCGCTGGTCGGCGTACTCTGCAATGGGACCGTAGAAAATCGCCTCGTCTGCAAAAGGCACGTTGGCACCCGAGGCAATGACCTCCACCCCGGCGCGAGCCATACGCTCCACCTGGTCTTGGGTGACCAAACGGCTCGCGGCACAAGGCAAAAACACGTCCGCCGCCAAGTCCCAGATTTGGGCATTGACCTCCTCGAAGGACAGCATGTTGTCCACCCTGAGGGCGTTGCCATCCTTGTTCAGGAACAAGTCCTTGACCTCATCGGTGGACAGCCCCTCAGGGCAAAGGATACCGCCCACGCGGTCAATGATGCCCACGACGTGGGCCCCGGCCTGGGCCAAGTACAATGCCGCCGCGGCACCGACGTTCCCCCATCCCTGAACCACCACACGCTTTCCGGCGACGGAGGCTCCCGTCAAGTCGTAGTAATGCCTCACAGACTCGCTGACGCCGTAGCCTGTGATCAGGTCCGCGACCCGAATTTTCTTCGACGTGTCTGGGCTGATTTGGTCGTCTTCCACAGGCTGGGAAACCCCTTGACGGAGGTTGCCAATGCGGCGAACCTTTTGGGCTTCGTTTGGCTGAAAGTGCCCCGTGAAGACGCCCTCTTGGGGGTGCCAAACGCCGTTGGATTCTGTGATCGGAATGACTTCATGGATTTCGTCGACGTTCAGGTCGCCCCCGGTCCCGTAGTAATGCTTCAACAGCGGTGTGACGGCCTTGTACCAACGCTCAAGCACGCCCTTTTTGCGGGGGTCACTGGGGTCGAAGTCGATGCCGCTCTTCGCCCCTCCGATGTAGGGTCCGGACACCGTGAATTTGACCTCCATGGTCTTCGCCAGGGACTCCACCTCGCGCTGATCCAACCCCGGACGCATCCTCGTGCCACCGCCAGCCGCACCCCCTCGCAGGGAGTTGATCACCACCCACCCTTTCGCCTCTGTTTCGCTGTCTTGCCAAGCAAACACAATCTCAGGTGCGCGGTCTTCGTACGCCTTCAACAAGTCTTTCATGCCGTTCATTTCGATGCGCCGCGAAGGTAGTTCAATCCCGACGCAGGCCGGCCGCGGGAAATGTGCCCCACAGCGCCCCGCCCACGCTTGGGGAAGACGCGCCGGTCCACGAACCCTCGGCGTTGGGCAGGTCCAACGCCCGTTGCAACCCGAGCAAGGCGAACGCCAGGGCCTCCTTGCCATCCACCACGAACCGTTCTGGGATGTGGAACGAGATGCCCCGAGCTTCGCCTTCCTGTCGAAGGCGTGCCATCAGCACTGGGTTGTGGGCACCGCCGCCAGTGACAAGCACCCTGGACCCCTCGGGAATGTCTTTCGCCACCGCCCAAGCCGTGCAGTGGATGGCCGTCATCAGCCGGTCGGCCAAGGGGGCCTCGGCATGGGGTTCGAAGCAGGGAAGCACCTGGCGCTCCAGCCACTCGCGTCCCGTGCTCTTGGGGGGCGCCTGACGGTGAAACGGCAAGGCCTTCAGCGCCGACAAAAGCTCCGGGATGGCCTTGCCCTGTGCCGCGACAAGCCCGTCTCGATCCATGGTTTGGCCCACTTCTTCCATGAGGACGTTGAGCAGCAGATTCGCGAAGCCCACGTCCCACGCGACGCGGCCACGTCCCTCTTGCTCCAGACTCAAGTTGGCGAATCCGCCCAGATTCAAGGCCACGTCCCATTGGCCAAACAATTCTCGGTCCGCCATGGGGACAAGGGGTGCCCCTTGACCCCCATGGGCCATGTCCAATTGACGAAAGTCGCAGACCACCGGAAACCCCAGGTTGGCGTACAGCGTGGCGCCACAACCGACTTGAAATGTCCACCCTTCGTCAGGACGGTGAAACACGGTGTGGCCGTGGGAGGCCACCACGTCAGGATTCGGAAGCTCCTCTTGAGCGAGCCAATTGCTTGTTGCTTGAGCCGCCCAAAGCGACCAATGCCGATGGAGCCGTTGCAATCCTTCTGCCGTCAAGCCCATGGCACCCCACAGCGACTGGCGCAATGCCTCGGGATACGTCAACGTGTCGACGGCAAGCACCTCGTGCGACCATCCCGGTCGGGTCGCTCCCGGCTTGAATCGCACCAGCGCCACGTCCATGCCATCGACGGACGTGCCACTCATCATCCCCAAAGAAATCCAACCATCGGGAGGGCACCTCCATGTATCTTCGCCACGCATCGTTGCCCAAAGTAACCATCGGTTGCAGGGGTGCGATGGACCAGACATTTGGACTTATCAACCACCTTCACAAGGCAAAAGGCAATGAACCTCAACCTCACAGAAGAACAAATGGCCGTGCGCGACGCGGCCAGAGATTTCGCCCAAAACGTGCTCAAGCCAGGCGTGATTGAGCGAGACAACGAGCAACGCTTCCCTGCTGACGAAATCAAGCAGCTCGGCGAATTGGGATTCATGGGCATGATGGTGGACCCCAAGTACGGCGGATCCGGGATGGACACGGTCAGCTACGTGTTGGCCATGGAGGAAATCAGCAAGATTGACGCGTCGGCAAGCGTGTGCATGAGCGTCAACAACTCCTTGGTGTGCTACGGGCTGCAAGCGTTTGGCACCGAGGCACAGAAAGAGAAGTACTTGGTCCCCCTGGCCAAAGGAGAGAAAATCGGGGCATTCTGCCTCAGTGAGCCTGAAGCCGGCTCCGACGCCACGTCGCAACGCACCACTGCGGTGGACATGGGCGACCACTACCTCCTGAATGGCACGAAAAACTGGATCACCAA
>CAZKGY010000136.1:0-4965 GCA_964552305.1 uncultured Comamonadaceae bacterium | reverse complement strand
AGAGACGGAAGACACGACCATTGCGGATTTGGCGGTGGCGTTGAACACGGGCCAAATCAAGACTGGTTCCGCCAGCCGTTCCGACCGCATTGCGAAGTACAACCAGTTGCTTCGCATCGAGGAGGAGCTGGGCGCCCAGGCGATCTATCCTGGCGTGGCGTTCCGCGGTTGATCTGAAGGCATCACGTACAAAAAAGGCGGGATTGTTCCCGCCTTTTTTTGTGCCTTGGCCTCACCAACCCAGTGGCATGGCGGGCTGGGCGCGAGACCGCCCGATCAGGTCCCATCCGAGCACCATTTCGTGGGTGCCACCGGCGTAGGTCCGAATGTCCGAGGTGGCAAAATCCCGGGTGTATCCGATGCGGAATTGCTTGTCAATGCGGAATTGCGTCACCAGCGTGAAGCTGCTCCCAGTGCGGTACCCCAGTCCCAAAGTGTAGGTGTCTTGCATGGTGGCAAGGAGGTTGAGGTCAAGCACCGAAGGCACATCCGGCGTGTGTCGGAACAGCACCGAGGGCGCCAGGTTGAGCCAGCTGTTGGCCTTCACGCTCATCCCTGCTTGCATGTACACGTGGTTTCTGTAGTAGGGGGAGATTCCTTGGTCCAGCTTTTGGTCAAACACAAAAAGGGTGGGGGTGGAAACACCCACAAACCACAGTTCGCGTTCGTAAAGCATGCCAAACCCAAACCGTGGAATCCATGCCCCGATCTCGGATCCTTGGTAAACCGGATCCGCCGGGTCGATGCCTGTGACTTCGCTCAAGCGTGCGCGGTACTGAAGCAAGCCCCCTCGAAGCCCAAAGCTCAGTGATGCGTTGCCGAGGTCCATGTGGTAGCTTCCATGCGCGGCCAAATCCACCGTGGAAGTGATGCCAATGGCGTCCAACGCAAGCGTTCCGCCGACGCCAATTTCTTCGTTCACCAGCGCCCCATGGCCAGACAGGATGCCGGTCGTGGGCGAGCCGTCAAAGTCCACCCATTGGATGCGTTGCATGACCATGGTTTCCCACGATCCTTGGTGGCCGGCATAGGCGGGGTTGATGAGCAGCCCGTTGAAGAGGTACTGGCCGGTCAGGACGTCTTGTTGCGCCATCCCAACAGTCGCCAATCCCAGCGTGAGGCATGCGGCAAAGAGACGTCTCCGAATCGTGACCATGGCAGGCTTGGAGGAGGAATTCAAGAAGTTCATCTTCGTTTCAAATTGGAGGGTTAGCGACGCAGGTCGACGGTCTTTTTGTAAGTCGCCCCTTGCGTTTCAAACACGACGAAATACGTGCCAACGGGCAGGGGTTGTCCGTTGAGGTTGGTGCCATCCCAAGGGGTGGTGACGTCCGTGCTTTCGAACACGACAGACCCCCAGCGATCAAACACCATCAGTCTCGTGTTTGTGAGCCAGTCACATGGGGGGAAGCCCATGTTGGGACCGACGTTGGCAATCATGTAGAGGTCGTTGATTTGGTCGCCGTTGGGTGAAATGCCGCCAGGCAATTCGGGCACCGTCGGGGGCTCTGAAATCACAATCGTTTGTTCCACGACCGATTCGTTGTCGCAGGCGTCGAGCAGATGCACGGTCCGGATGAGCGTGCAGTCAGGACCTTCACAGCCTCCGCCCACAAAGGCATCATCGCAGTACCAGTTCCAATCGTTGCAATCGTCCACGCCTTCGACGAGGGCCTCTTCGCAGGATGGGATTTCGCTCAAACAAACAAGCAGCAAATCGTCCAGGGGGGCTTCCAAACTCGGCGGGGTGGAGTCCACCCAAGCAATGGTGTAGGTGGTCGAAGCCATGTTCCCACAGCCGTCGGTGGCTTCGTAAACACTGGTCAACGTCCAAGCGCAATTGTCGCCTTCTTCGAAGGTGTTGGCCAAGATGACGTCAATGGCCTCAAGGTTGGATTCGTTGTCTGTGACGGTCAACTCATCGGGCAGCAAAGCGTCCAACACGCTGTCGCACGAGAGCAGTACGTCTTCTGGCGCGGACACCCATTCCGGTGCTTGCAGGTCTTCCACAGAGATCAATTGGGTCGCAGAGGAGACATTGCCACACGCGTCGGTGGCCACAAAGATCCGCTCAAGGACGAAGGTTCCAGGACACTCAAACGAAAGCGTGTCTGTGACGCATTCCACCTCGATTTCGCTGCAGTTGTCTTCCCAATCGCTCAGGGAAGGATCGCAGGCAGGAACATCTGCCGACGCTTCCAGCATCAAGTCGGCTGGGGCCGACAGCAAGACGGGTGCGAGGGTGTCGAAGAACTGCACTTCGCGAACTTGGGGGGCGCTGACGTTGCCGCACACATCCATGGCGCTGTACGTCACCACGAGCAAATCTTCGGCTGGGCAATTGCCTGCGATGGTGTCCACGGCGACCGACCACTCGAATTCGTTTTGGTCTTCCAACACAGGGTCCACCAATTCCCACGTTTCGCCACACGGCAAGCTCTCGCTGTCGCTGACCTCCACCCAAACTGGGGCGTTGTTGTCCGTGAGTTGGACGAACTGGGTGTACTGGGTTTCGTTGTTGGCGAGGTCCGAGAGGGTCCACGTGACTTCCACGAACACCACGCATGGCACGTCTGCATCCAAGGTGTCGATTGCGAAATCCAGTTGCAGGTCTTCGTTGTCTTGGCAATTGTCCACGTAGACAAACTGGTCGGTCCATTCGTCCAGAGGCAGAGGGTCTCCATCCGTGACCACAGCATCGTCAGGGGTTTCCAACAACGTGGGGGCCTCTTGGTCCAAAATCAGGATGTCTTGCACCGCCGTGGACGTGTTGTCGCAGAGGTCGGTGGCGATCCAAGTGACTTGGAGGGTGAATTGGTTGCCACCCAAGCTCAACAAGGTGTCCAGGGTCGACGTCAGCAAAAGTCCAGAACAGTTGTCTTCCGCCATGGCTGAGTCGAGCACCAAGGGCTCGCTGCACTCCAAAATCACCGCTTCAGGCACGTAGGTGAAAACTGGAGCCAAGGTGTCCACCACCTGGATGGTTTGCACGGCAGTCGTGTCGTTGTCGGCGTCGTCTTGGGCCGTGTATGTCCTCAAAATGGTGTACCATCCGGGACAATCGCCTGGTACGATGGAATCCGAGCTGACCCAAGAGGTCACCCCACACCCGTCCGCCAACGCTGGCGCCATCGGGGAGAGGTCGCCGTCGCATGACACGATGGTGTCGGCAGGCAACACCATCGAAGGGGCCAGGTCGTCGACGACCGTGACGGTCCATTCGTCTGAGGTTTGGTTGCCACAGGCATCGGTTGCCACAAACGTTGTGATGACCGTGAAGTTGCCCAGGCTTGATCCAGGCACGGTGTCGGTGGACATCGTGATTGAAACGTCCGTGTTGTTGACGGCTGAGCATGCATCTGTTGCCGAAGGTTCCACCACCGGCAAGGCGTCGAGGCAACTTGCAACGGTGTCTTCTGGGAACGAAGTCCAAGAAGGAGGGGTGGTGTCCACCAAGGTGATGGTCACTGTCTCTGACGCAAGGTTGCCTGTCAAGTCAGACAAGACAAACGTCCGCTCAAACGAGCCACCATCGCAAGCCAGCGAGTCCATGGGGCCATCCAGCACTTCCAAGGACCACTCGGTGCAAGCGTCGAACGCGTCCACTTCTTGGGGCGACGTGTCGTCTCCACATTCGATGGTCCGGTCTTCAGGGAGGGTCAACCACACAGGCGCCGTGCTATCTACCACGACGATGGTTTGGACCACAGAATTGGCGTTGCCGCAGTCGTCGGTGGCGACAAAGGTTCGTTCAATCGTGTAATTCCCCGCGTTTTCCCCAGGAATGGTTTCATCGAAGAACGTCACGTTCGCCTCGCTGCACAAGTCGGAGGCGATGGCCAATTCCACAGGCGTGGCCTCGACCACGTCGCATTCCAACACCAGGTCAGCTGGCACGAATTCGAATGTCGGAGCCTCGGTGTCCACGACGTTGATGGTTTGTTGTGCAGTGGTTTGGTTGCCCGACGCATCGGTGGCCACAAACACCCGAACGTATTGGCCGGTCCCCTCGCACGGTCCCGGGACCCATGTTTGGGTCACTTCCACCTCCACTTCGGCGCTGCATCCATCCTCTGCTGTGGCCATGGAGTCGTCAGGTGCGTCGGTGCAATTGATGGTCTGGTCGTTCGGAACAAACGTCCAAACGGGCGGGGTCGTGTCCACAAACGTCACGCTTTGTTCACCTTCAATGGCATTTCCGCAAGCGTCTTCGGCCACGTACAAGAACACGACCGTCGCCATGCCTGTGTCCCATGCACCCAGCGTGTCGGACGTCCAGGTCACACTCACCGCGGTGCAGTTGTCGATGGCTCCAGGCAGCACAACTTCGTAGGGGTCGCTGCATTCCATGGTGCTGTCCGAGGGGAAGAAGACCCAGCTCGGCGCAATGGTGTCCACGAAAGAAATCAACTGCTCTGCGGTGGTCGTCAATCCGCATGCGTCTGTTGCCTCCCACGTGCGAACGACTTCCGCGTTGGGGCCCACGCAACTGCCTTCCACGAATGCATCGATGAAGTCCAAAGTCACAGGGCCACAATTGTCCAACGCTTCTGGCGCAGGAATGTCACCCAATCCTTGGTTGCAGCTCAGCACAATGGCTTCGTCCAACTCGATGGTGGGTGGGGTGGTGTCGACCACTTCGATGGCCTGGGTTGCTTGGCTTGCGTTCCCTGCGTCGTCTTCTGCCACAAACTTGCGTAGCAATGTGAACTCGTTGGGACAGCTTCCGGCCAGGGTGTCTGTTGTGACGGTGATGCTCACGCTTCCACAGTTGTCTGTTGCTTCAGCATTGTCCATCGGCATCTCGTCAGAACACTCGACCGTGTAGTCAGCAGGGACGAAGGCGAACTCAGGAGCAGTGGTGTCCTGCACCGTGATGGTTTGCGTCGCAGAGCTGCTGTTTCCAGCGTCGTCCGTTGCAGTGAATGTGCGAACGATCACGTAGTTGCCCGCGGCATCGCCCGC
>CAZKGY010000135.1:0-4965 GCA_964552305.1 uncultured Comamonadaceae bacterium | reverse complement strand
CAATCATCACCCCTGCCACCAAAGCGGAGGAAGGCCATGACGAGGACATTGCACCCTCCGACATCCTGGCGCGCGGCATCGTCAGCCCCGAGCTTTGGGCCGAACTCGAGCGCATCACCCGCGCGCTGTTTCAGCGCGGCACGGAACTGGCGGCTCAACAAGGGCTGATCCTGGTGGACACGAAATACGAGTTTGGCCTCAGGGGCGGAGAGCTTGTGTTGATTGACGAAATCCACACCCCCGACAGCTCGCGTTACTTCTACGCCGAAGGCTACGAAACCCGTCAAGCAGAGGGGGCACCCCAAAAGCAACTCAGCAAAGAGTTCGTGCGTGAATGGCTCATGGCCAACGACTTCATGGGGCTGGAAGGGCAAGAGCCTCCCCACATGGATGACGACTTTCTCGGCACGGTGACCCAGCGCTACGTGGAATTGTACGAGCGCATCACAGGCATGGATTTCGCAGGGGACGAACACAGCGATCCATTGTCACGCGTGGCAGACGCGGTTGAGGCATGGCTGGAACAGCGCCGCAACCAAGCCTGACCATGGGACGAGGTTCCGCCAAGCACGAAGCGTGGTTTGACGACGCCAAGCAAGCGGTCGCAACGCTCAAACAAGGGGGCATCCTGCTGCACGCCACCGACACGGTGTGGGGATTGGCCTGCGACGCCACCTCCAACGACGCCGTTGAGCGGTTGAACGCGCTCAAAATGAGGCACCCTGTGCATCCCGTGTTGACCCTGATGGCGGACGACGGCATGCTTCAACGCTACGTCCCCAACATTCCGGAAGTGGCCTGGCAACTCATGGACGAAAGCGACCGTCCAACCACCATCGTGTACCCCGAAGGTCGGAACGTATCCACCCAGCTGCTGGGCAGCAATGGAAGCCTGGCGGTTCGGCGTGTGGAAGATCCCTATTGCGTGTTTGTCATTCGAGGGTTGGGCAAACCCATTGCCTCCACGAGCGCCAACCTCACGGGCCAACCCACACCGTCCTGCTTTCGCGAGGTGCCTCAAGCACTGATCGACGGGGCCGACCATGTGAGCATGCACCGGCAACAAGAAGCCCCTGGCAACGCCACGCCTTCCATGATGGTGGCCTTCGATGAGCAGGAACGTTTCACCCTGATTCGTCGGTGAGGGGCCACCGCCTCCTCGCGTAACTTTGCGTCGTCCATGAACCTCGGTCATCACCTCAAGCATCCGGTCTTTCGGAAGGTCGGCGACATCGCCGATTCACGCGGGCAACGCGCTTTCGTGATTGGGGGCTTCGTGCGTGACCTTCTCTTGGATCGTCCCTGCAAGGACATCGACATCGTGACCGAAGGGAGCGGCATCGAACTGGCAAGGGCCACAGCCAAAGCCATGGACATCCGCCAGGTCCACGTCTTCAAAAACTTCGGCACGGCGATGTTCAAGGCGAAAGACTACGAAGTGGAATTCGTGGGCGCGCGGAAAGAGTCCTACAGCCGCGGAAGCCGCAAACCCGTCGTGGAGGACGGCACCCTCGAGGACGATCAAAACCGGCGAGACTTCACCATCAACGCCATGGCCATCAGCCTGAACGCCGATTCATTTGGTAAGCTGGTGGATCCCTTTGGCGGCGTGGACGACCTCAGCAGGAAGTGGGTCAGAACGCCCTTGGATCCGGACGTCACCTACAGTGACGACCCCCTCCGCATGCTTCGAGCCGTGCGATTTGCATCCCAGCTGGGGTTCCGAATCGAAGAATCGAGCCTGTCCTCCATTCGCCGCAACGCACGTCGGCTGGAGATCATCTCAGCGGAACGGATCCACACCGAACTGAACAAAATCATCCTTTCTCCCAAACCATCACGGGGATTCAAGTTGCTGTTCAAGACGAAGCTTTTGCACCAATTCTTCCCCGAAATGGCGGCGTTGCAAGGGGTGGAATGGCGCAAAGGCGTTGGTCACAAAGACAACTTTTACCACACGCTGGAGGTCCTGGACAACGTGGCAGAAAGCAGCGATGACTTGTGGTTGCGTTGGTCCGCCATCATGCACGACATCGCGAAGCCCCCCACGAAGCGGTTCGACCCAAGGGCCGGGTGGACCTTCCACGGACACGAAGACCGTGGTGCGCGGATGGTGCCCAAGATTTTCGCGAGGCTGAAGCTCCCCATGGACGCCAAAATGAAGTACGTCCAGAAACTCGTATTGCTTCACCTCCGCCCCATCGCCCTGACCAAAGACGTCGTCACAGACAGCGCGGTCCGCAGGCTCCTCTTCGAAGCAGGCGACGACATCGACGACTTGATGGTCCTTTGCAGGGCAGACATCACCTCGAAGAACGAAGTCAAGGTGGAGCGGTACCTCAAGAACTACGACGTGGTAATGGACAAGCTTCGCGAAGTGGAGGAAAAGGACCACATCCGGAACTTCCAGCCACCGATTTCTGGCGAAGAAATCATGGCCACGTTTGACATCCCACCTTCTCGCCCCGTGGGCGACATCAAAAACGCAATCAAGGAGGCCATCCTGGAAGGCGACATCCGCAACGACCTGGAAGAAGCCCGTGCGCTGATGCTCACCTTGGGTCAATCCATGGGGCTTACCCCTTCCCCTTCCAGCCGTCCTTGAGGGTCACCGCGCGGTTGAACACAAGCCGGTCGTCTTCAGACAATCGGCTGTCCGCCGTGAAGTAGCCCAAGCGCGTGAATTGCCACTGCTTGCCTGCCACCGCATCGGCCAGGGCCGGTTCAACCTTGCAACCTGTCAACACCTCCAAAGACTCGGGATTGACGAATTCCATGAAGTCCCGGTCTTTGTGGCTGTCAGGGCTTTCGTCCGAGAACAAACGGTCGTACAACCGCACTTCGGCATCCTTGGCGTGCGAGCAAGCCACCCAATGCAAGGTGCCCTTGGCCTTGATGCCACTTGTGTCCGACCCGCTTTTGCTCGTGGGGTGGTATTCGACATGGACCTCGGTGACCTTGCCGTCCGCATCCACCTTGTGATCGACGTACGTCACGATGTAGGCGCTTTTCAACCGCACCGAGCGACCCGGTGCGAGACGGAACCACTTTCGATTGACGTCTTCAGCCTTGAAGTCGTCGGCCTCGATGTACAATTCCCGGCCGAACGGAATGTCACGGGT
Source organism: uncultured Comamonadaceae bacterium (assembly GCA_964552305.1). Taxonomy (GTDB): domain Bacteria; phylum Bacteroidota; class Bacteroidia; order Flavobacteriales_D; family Sanyastnellaceae; genus UBA11663. Next base: position 1,843 of record CAZKGY010000135.1, on the reverse strand, counting down.
GCCAGCCGACGCGTCTTCGGGATTGTTGTCCGTTGGCAACCACTCGACGTGATCCTCCGGCCAATTCACCACCACCAACTTGATGGGACGCAACACTGCCATGGCCCTCGTCGCCACAGCATTGAGGTGGTCCCGCAAGGAGAATTCAAGCAGGCCGACGTCGATGACGTTGTTGCGCTTGGCCAAGCCCACCCGCTCGCAAAACGCACGAATGGACTCTGGGGTGTAGCCTCTACGGCGCAGCCCACTGATGGTCGGCATCCGTGGGTCATCCCAACCGTCCACCACACCATCCTCCACCAAACGAAGCAACTTCCGCTTGGACATGACCGTGTAATTCAAGTTCAGGCGTGCGAACTCACGCTGCTTCGAAGGAAAAATCCCAAGCTTGTCAATGTACCAATCGTACAAAGGCCGGTGCACCTCAAATTCCAAGGAGCACAACGAATGCGTGATGCCTTCAATGCTGTCTGACTGGCCATGGGCAAAATCGTACATCGGATAGATGCACCAGGCGTCTCCCGTGCGATGGTGATGGGCAAACTTGATGCGGTACATCAACGGGTCGCGCATGTGCATGTTCGGGTGAGCCATGTCGATTTTGGCGCGCAGCACCATGCTGCCTTCCTCGTGCTTTCCCTCTCGCATCGCTTGGAACAGGGCTAGGCTTTCCTCCACGGGCCTGTCCCGGAATGGACTGGCACTTCCAGGCGAGGTCGGCGTTCCCTTTTGGTCCGCAATGGCTTCGGCCGATTGCTCATCCACGTATGCATCGCCTTGCTCGATCAATTGCACCGCGTACCCAAACAAGGTCTCGAAATAGTCGCTGGTGTAAAACTCCCCTCCCGTCCACTCAAACCCGAGCCATTCAATGTCTTCGCGAATGGCGTCGACGTACTTCGTGTCTTCCTTCACAGGATTCGTGTCGTCGAAACGAAGGTTCACCTTGCCCCCGTATTCCTCGGCCAAGCCGAAGTTCACGCAGACCGCCTTCGCGTGGCCGATGTGCAGGAATCCATTCGGCTCCGGCGGAAAACGTGTGTGCACACGCCCGTCGTGCAACCCTGCCTGCCTGTCGGCATCGATGATTTGCTGAATGAAGTGACGCCTGGAATGGGTTTCTTCGTTCCCGTCGGCAGGGACGTTGGGCATGTTTGATTCCATGGGACAAAATTACGTCGGACATTGCGGACAATGGACGACATCGTTGAAGTTCGGCACCGCCTGAGAACCGGCCACCGCATCGTTGGTTACCAACGTCAAATCGGCGCCCAAACGTGGTACAGCCCTGACGGATTGTGGTGGAGGGGTGCAACCATCCCACACGACCTCAAAGACGCTGGCACGCCATGGAAAGACCGCAACAACCAGTGGCTGTATGAATGGGATGTTGTGGAGTGGAAAGCCATGCCAGGCCAGTGGACGTTTGAACGCATTGACGGCAAGTGGCAACTGACGTCAAACGGCCTCGTCGCCGAAGTCACACCCAACGGGCGTTTGTACAAAAGGGAAGGATTCCGGTTTCCCAGCCTCAAATGAGGTTGATGTGTCGCATCAGCTCCTCTTTGTAGGTGCGGCTGATGGGGATTTCGACGTCTCCTACCTTGATGGTGTACTGGAACGTGTCGATGTGCTGGATGCGCTTGAGGTTCACCACAAAGTTGCGACTCACGCGCACAAATTTGTTGGCGGGAAGCTTCTGCAGAAGGTCTTTCAAGGACGCTTTCACGTTGTACTTTCTGTCATTCACTTGCAAGGCGCTGTATTTGCCTTCCACCTCGATGTACAAAATGTCGTCGAGCTTCACCTTCCGTAGTTTATTGCCCACCTTGGTGTAGATGTG
>CAZKGY010000134.1:0-4970 GCA_964552305.1 uncultured Comamonadaceae bacterium | reverse complement strand
AGAGGGACACGGGGCCTGTTTGTGGCAGCCTGTGCCCACGAGGGCGACGACCAGCCAAAGGCCAGTGTTGAGTTCGCGGAATGTCTTGTTGTGGCAATTCATGCCGCAACTTGTCCCCCAAGAAGCAGCGAAGTTGAAGGCGCTTTGTGCGCGTCGCCGGCGGTTTTGTCGTTGTATTAGCCTTTCTGGCGCGCAGCCTGGATGGCCTTGTCCAGGGATTTGGCCAACGCTTGGGCGTCCGCAGCATCGAGCTGCTTCCCGAAGACCAAGGGTCGCTTGCCCCCATGGGCGATCAACCGGTCGCCGCCGACCACCCAAAATTGCTGGTCCATGGATTCCAGGAACGAGCGAGGGTTTGGGGGCACCACTTCGATGCGGTCCAAGTCTGAGAGGGGCAGGGTGTGCGCGCGCCCTTGACGTTCGCCGTGGTCCATGCGAATGGTCAACCGGTCGCCATCCAATTGAATCACCTCAAGTCCCTTCCGGCGCCAACGCACGGCGCGCCACGCCCGGACGGCAAAGAAGGTCCAAAACGCCAAACAAATCACGTAAAAGGACTGCTCGCCTTCAGGCCTGGCAAAGGCTCCGTATCCGAGCATGCAACCCAGCGCAATCCACGCCCCAAACCAAAGCTCGAGCGACTGCCTCTGCCAATCCGGGATGCCTCCGTCGACCGTGGCCACCCAACGGCCTTGGGATGACGTGATGGCGATGCGCGAACCGATGCGTTGGGTTTTCATGCGCGAAGGGCTTGTTGGTACAACCGCGTGTATTGGGGAAGGATGTGCGTCACTTCGAACGTGGCCGCGTGGGCCAAAGCACGTGCGGAGAAGCCTTTCTTGGCGTCATCCGAAGACAAAATGTCCAAGCATCCTTGGGCCATGCCAAGCACATCCCCGGGCTCCCTCAGAAAGCCTGTGACGCCGTCAAGGTTCACCTCGGGCAGCCCGCCGACGTTGGAGGACACCACCGGGACGCCCGCGGCCATGGCTTCAAGCGCCACCAAGCCGAAGCTCTCGGTCTCGGAGGGAAGGAGCAGCAGGTCGCTGATGCGAAGGGGCTCAATCGGGTTCTTCACCTTGCCCAAGAACACCACGTCGTCCTGGACGCCGAGTTCCCTGCAAAGCGCCATGGCAGGCGAGCGTTCGGGACCGTCTCCGACCATGAGCAATTTGGCAGGGATGGTCTGGCGCACTTCGTGGAACATGCGCACCACGTCCTGGATGCGCTTCACCGGACGGAAGTTGCTGATGTGGCAAAGGATGGGCGCCCCGTCAGGCGAGAGCTGTGCCCGGAACGCCTCGTTGGGCATTTGGTCAAAATGGCTGGGACAAACGAAGTTGTGCACCACCTCGATGTGGCGATCCACGTCGAAGGCATCCACGGTGTCCTGCTTCAGACTCTGAGACACGGCCGTGACCACGTCGCTTTGGTTGATGGCGTCGGCAATCACCGGCTTGAAGGATGGATCCTTGCCCAAGAGCGTGATGTCGGTGCCATGAAGCGTGGTCACCACGGGCACGTCCTTCCCTTGGCTTGCGAGGATGCGCTTGGCATTCATCGCAGCACTCGCATGGGGAATGGCGTAGTGCACGTGAAACAGGTCGAGGCTGTGCTGTTTGGCCACGTCCACCATCTTGCTCGTCAGCACCAATTCGTAGGGAGGGTAGTCGAACAAGGGGTACTTGGACACCTCCACCTCGTGGTAAAAGATGCCAGGGTGAAAGGAGCCCAAACGCACCGGCTGGTTGTACGTGATGAAATGCACCTCGTGCCCCTGTCGGGTCAAAGCCTTCCCAAGCTCCGTCGCCACGACACCGCTTCCCCCAAACGTGGGGTAGCATACCATGCCAATGCGAAGGGGGGTGGAATCCATGGGTCAGTCCAGTTCAGCAGGAAAACGAGACTCGGCCTCGAGATGTTCAAGCACCACCCGCTGGATTTCTGTCCGGGTATCCATGCGCAGCAACGCCGTATTGCTGGCGTCGGGATAGGTGCGGTTGCTTAGGAACACGTAGACCAAGTCGTGGGTCGGGTCCACCCAAAGCAAGGTGCCCGTGAATCCAGTGTGCCCAAAGCTTTCCCATGAAGACAGGTTGCAGGTGGGACCCGAGTCGGGGTCGAGGGCGGGCTTGTCGAAGGCGATGCCGCGTCGGTTGTCCCCCTCGGGGTATCCGCGTCGCGTCCAGGCGTCCAGGATGGACTCGTCGACCAACCGCACACCCCGCAAGGTCCCGCCTCTCAACCACATTTCCCCAAGTTCCGCCAAGTCGTAGGCGTTGGAAAACAGCCCGGCGTGGCAACCCACGCCGCCCATCATGGCGGCGCCGGGGTCGTGCACCGTGCCTCGCACCTCGCCTTGCCGAAACACCAGGTCTTCTTCGCTCGGGGCGATGTCGGACAGGGCGATGCCTCGCTCCAAGGGCAAGAATCCGAGCGAATGCCAGCCCATGGGGTCGCTCATGGCGGTTTGGACCCAATCGTTCAGCGACATGCCTCGGCTTTGAAGCCAATCGTGCCACAGGTAAAACCCGAGGTCGCTGTACTTGTACGTGCCGGGGTCTTTCAGTTCGGAATGCATGATCATGTGCCACACCGAATCGGCGTAGCTCGATTCCATGAACATGCCCGGCGCCACGGGCACGTCGCATCCTTCCGTCGCCTCGTTGGCGAAGACGCCGGAGCTGTCGGCAAGGGCGGCGACATAGAAGGGAATCCACGGTTCAAGCCCAGCTTGGTGCGTCAGCAGTTCTCGGCCGGTTCGCGAGCCCATGCCGTGCTCCTTCAAACGGGGCAGCCACGTGTCCATGGGTTCGTCGGGGTCAAACGTCCCCTCGGATTGCATGGCCATGAGGGCCATGGCGGTGGCGGCCACCTTCGTGATGCTCGCCACGTCGTAGACGCTCTCGGGCGTCACGGGGTGGGTGCCGTCCAAGGTTCCGACCGTTCGATCCATGACCACCTGTCCGCGATGGGCCACAAGGACCCTTGCTCCGGGCATGGCTTCAGCCTCGAGCGCCAACGCCAAGATGGAATCCACGCGTTGCGTCGGGACGTTCCAGTGTCCCAAACGGTTCGCGACTGGCTTGCCGAGCCGCTGTGGACCCTCCCAATCCATGCCATCGCCTTCCCGATGGGAGGTGCCGTCCGGCGACACGGGCAGCCGGCCATGCACGCCATGCACCCCGGTCAGGGCGTCGGCCACCGCTTCGCAGGTTTTGTCGTCGTCCTGGTACGCAACCATGACGCCCGCAGACCTCTCGGCGAGGGGGGTGAAGTGCTTCAGGGCATAGGGGTTTCCCATCCACACCGTCTGCACTGTCTCAGGGGACGCATCGACCGACTTGAGCAACGCGGCGGTGGCGACGATGCCTTCCGGCTGGATGCCAAAGTTCCGGGAAGGCCTGTGGCTCATTTCGCTGGCTGTCACCAAGACATGCGTCGCGCCTTCCAATGCTTTGCGCACATCGATTCGTCCACAGCCGCTCCCGTCCTTGCCCAAAACGTGACGGTCCACGGTCCACCCGCCACCCAAATGCGCACGAAGCTGGTCTTCGAGGGGCTCGCACGAGTGTTCGTGGTTGGCAACGTCGAGCATGACGAGGCGTCCACGGTTGGCGAGCCAGGGGCCAGCCGTGGAATCGGCCCAGGGAAGCACGGTCAAGCTTTGGGCAAGCAGGGCCCGATGGATGACGTCTGCGTGGGCCGGTTCCCAAGGGGTATCGTGGGATGGAACAGCTTCGTGCGCCTTGCTCCAATGCTTGGCTTGGAGCACGCGACGGCACTTTGCCGTGACCATGGAAGAATCCATGGTTCCACTAGCCAACGCCGCCATCGTTTCTTCGATGGCCGCCACCGGGTCGCCCGGAAAGAGAAGCACGTCGTTGCCTGCGAGGAGGGCGTCTTGAATGCGGGGGCGATCGCCGGCAAAATCCGCAAACCCCTTCATGCTCATGGCGTCGGTGAAGACCAAGCCTTCGAACCCCATCTCTTGACGCAGCAGCGAGTCCACGATGGTCGGAGACAGGGTGGAGGGTTGGGCTTCGGTGCTGTCCAATCCAGGAATGTCCAGGTGCGCAACCATGACTGCCCCCATGCCACGTTCGAAGGTGTAGGCAAACGGGGCGAGCTCCACGCTGTCCAGACGTGCCCGGTCGTGGGGAATGGTCGGCAGCGTGGCGTGAGAGTCGCTGTCGCTGTCGCCGTGCCCGGGGAAGTGCTTTGCTGTGGCTAAGACATGGACGTCTTGAAGGCCGTCGGCGTAAGCCTGTCCCATCTCGCCCACGAGCGACACGTTCTCCCCGAAGCTTCGGCTCCCGATCACAGGGTTGATGGGGTTGGAATTCACGTCGATGACGGGGGCAAAGTTCACGTGCACGCCTGTGGCCCGAAGGCTTTGCCCCACCACTTGACCAAACATTCGGACCAACGCTGGATTGCGTGTCGCGCCCAACGTCATCGCCCGCGGAAAGGAACGGGTCGAATCCAGCCGCATGCCCAACCCCCATTCGGCGTCTGAGGCCACCATGAGTGGCACCTTGGCTTGGGATTGCAGCCTGCGCAGTCGATGCCTTTGGTGGTTGGGGCCACCTTGCATGCAAATCACGCCGCCCAAGCCCAATTCGCGGGCCCACCGTTCTGCTTCGGCCCATCCACTGGTGTCTTCCCGAGCATAAATGGGCACCATGAGCAACTGCGCGACTTGCTCTTCCATGGACAGGGACGCCAAAACGCTGTCCACCCATGCGGTGTCAGCCGACAGAAAAGGTGGAACAATGGGAAGGGAAGGGGCAAGGGTGTCTTGGGCGCGGTGGCAGCCGGCGAGGGCGACCAGGACGACCAGGGTGTACAGCCGTCGGACCATCAATCCTCGTCCTGCATTCGGGTGCGGGCCAGGTTGACCAAGAAGTTGAATTGTTCTTCCACCGTCAGCTCGCTGTTGTCGACGACCACCGCATCCTCTGCTTGGC
>CAZKGY010000133.1:0-4987 GCA_964552305.1 uncultured Comamonadaceae bacterium | reverse complement strand
CATCCGCGAGGTCATCAGCGGCGAAATCCTCGCCAGGGAAGCCCTCGTCCGACAGGTCCCTTTCCTGATTTACGTGTGCTTCCTCACCCTGCTGTACGTCGCCCTTGGGTACCAAACCGAGCGCATCCTTCGGCAAAAACAGCACGTCCAAGACAAGCTCGAGGAGGCCGTGTCTGAAGAAAAAACGCTTCGCGCCGAGTTTGAATCCGAGCTGCAACAAAGCAAGCTCCAGCAATCCACTGCCGCCCTTGGCTTGGAGCAACCCACGGAACCGCCAACCCTCATTTCCGCCGCCGAATGAGCCAACAACCTCCTTCGTCAGGCCGCGTTTGGCTCGTGTTTGTCGCCATGACCCTGGTGGGCATGGGAATTTTCGGGCGCATCCTAATCATCCAGCACTGGGAACACGACCGTTGGGCTGCACGGGCGCAAGAATTTTCCCACACAGTGAGGACCATTGAGCCCGCACGGGGCCAAATTTTGGCCAACGACGGAAGCCTCTTGGCCACAAGCGTGCCGGTGTACGACCTACGCTGGGACTCCCGATGCGAAGGCATGCGCTGGGACATGTACGACGAGGGCATCGACACCCTCTGCACGATGCTTGCCGAGGCCACGGGGAAGTCTGCCAGCGCCATTTTGGACAAGTTCAACAATGCCCGACGCAAGGGTCACCGCGGCGCCCTCATCGGCAGGAACATTCCTTTCACCGACTACAAGGCCCTCAAAACCCTGCCCTTCGTGAAGATGGGACGCTACAAAAGCGGCCTGGTCTTCGAGCGTCGTGAAAGCAGGCGCCGACCCTTCGGCATCCTCGCCGCGAGGACAGTCGGCATCGACCGCGAAAGCGAACGCGTGGGCATTGAACGCGCCTGGAACGACGAACTCGCCGGCCAAGAGGGACAGCAACTGTCCCGAAAGGTGGCCGGCAACCAATGGATGCCCGTCACGGACGACTACCTGGTCGACCCGATTGAAGGCATGGACGTGGTCACCACCCTGGACCTTCACCTGCAAGACGTGGCCACCCATGCGCTCGAGACGCAATTGCGGAAGCACGATGCCGCGTGGGGCACCGTGGTGGTGTGCGAGACGAGCACGGGATTCATCCGCGCCATCGCCAACCTCACCCGCCACGAACGGCCCAACGGAGACATACAGTACTGGGAAGACTTCAACCACGCCATTGGCACCGCCGTAGAGCCTGGCTCGACGTTCAAGTTGGCCAGCCTCATGGCCTGCATGGAAGCCGGCATGAGCCCCACGGACACGATCGACACCCAAAACGGGGAAATCAAGTTCCACGGGAAGCGCATGCGGGACAGCAACCACCGCGACGGTGGACACGGAGAAATCACCCTGAGCGAAGTCTTTGAAGTCAGCTCGAACGTGGGCTCTGCCTTGGCGGTCAAGTCAACCTTCGAGGAGAAGCCGCAAGCGTTTTTGGATGCGCTGCAACGCATCGGCGTCCACCAACCGACGGGCATCCACTACGTCGGCGAAGGCACCCCAAAGGTGAAGACGTCCACGAAGGACCCAGCATGGACGGGCATCAGTTTGACCCAAATGGCCATTGGCTACGAATTGACCATGACCCCCCTTCAAACGCTGGCGCTGTACAACGCGGTCGCCAACAACGGGAAGATGATGCGCCCCCAACTGGTGAGCGAATTGCGCGCCAACGGTCAAACTGAGAAGACCTACAAGCCGTTTGTGACCAACCCAAGGATTTGCAACCAAGCCACCTTGAACGCTTGCCAATCCATGATGAAGGATGTGTGCGATCCCGAGAAGCAGGGCACCGCCAAACGCCTGTTTGCGGACAGCCCTTACACGGTGGCCGGCAAGACGGGAACGGCGCGCATCGCGGAGAACGGCAAATACCAGCAAGGCCGCTACCGCGCCTCCTTTGCGGGATACTTCCCTGCCGACAACCCTCAATACAGCTGCATTGTGGTGATTGCCGACACCAAGAGCGGAAGCTACTACGGCAGCACCATCGCCGCTCCGGTCTTCAGGGAAGTGGCCGACCTGATTTACGCGACCGACCCGTCGTTTCACACCCTGGAACACGGGCCGCTTGCGGAAATGCGCGCCATTCCCGCCTCCAAGGACGGGGCCTGGCCCGACCTGAAAACGCTCTACGACGAACTGGGCATTGCGTACAACGCAGAAGCCACAGGAGACTGGGTGACCGTGAAGAGCGGCACCGAGTCCGCCGAGCTGTTTGCCCGAGAAATCCCTGAGCAAGGCGTCCCGGATGTGCGTGGCATGGGGCTTCGAGACGCGTTGTACCTGCTTGAAAACGCGGGACTTCGCGTGAAGTACGACGGCATCGGTACTGTGAAATCCCAGTCCATCGAACCAGGCACACCCCTTCGCACCGAATTGACCACCATCCAACTCCGGCTGTCATGAAACTGCTCTCCGATTTGCTCTACGACGCAAGGATCCTTGAAGTACGAGGCACCACCAACCTGGCTGTCGAGGACGTGGCCGTGGATTCCCGCAAGGTGAAGCCCTTGGGATTGTTTGTGGCCGTGCCGGGCACCGTGGTCGATGGGCACGACTTCATCCCCCAAGCCTTGGATGCCGGGGCCGCGGGCATTGTGTGCGAGCGCATGCCAGAAGACGTGCCTGACCACGTGACGGTGGTGCAAGTGAAGTCGAGTGCCGACGCCCTTGGACACATTGCCGCTGCCTTCCACGAACACCCATCCACGGACATGAAGGTCGTCGCGGTGACCGGCACCAACGGCAAAACAACCACCGTCAGCCTGTTGCACCAATTGTACCGGTTGATGGATCGCAAGGCCGGGATGATCGGAACCGTGGAAAACCGGGTGGTGGACAAGGTGGTTCCCGCGACACACACCACGCCGGATGCCTTGACGCTCCAAGCCCTGCTGAGGGAAATGGTGGACGCCGGATGCACGCATTGCTTCATGGAAGCAAGCTCCCACGCCATCGACCAATCGCGCATGGCAGGGGTCCAACTCGCCGGAGCCGTTTTCACCAACATCACGCACGACCACCTCGACTACCACGGCGACTTCAACGCCTACATCAAGGCGAAGAAACGCCTGTTTGACGACCTCCCCTCTGGCGCGTTTGCCGCCATCAACGCAGACGACCCCCACGCCGAAGACATGGTCGCAGACACGAAGGCCAAGGTGGTCACCATGGCGGTCCAAGGGGTGGCCGACGAGCGTGCGCGCTTGATTGAGAACCAAATCACAGGCCTGGTCCTTCACATGGACGGGCAAGAACTCTACTCGCAACTGGTCGGCGGATTCAATGCCAGCAACCTGCTGGCTGTGTACGTCGTGACCAAGATGCTGGGGACCGACAAGATGAACGCCTTGACGCAGATGAGCCTGCTGAAGCCCCCCGCTGGCCGGTTCGAACGCGTGCCCGCCCGAGACGGCATCACCGCCATCGTGGACTACGCCCACACGCCCGACGCCTTGGACAACGTGCTGAAAACCATCGCCCACGTGCGAACGGGTGGCGAAAAGGTCATCACCGTCGTGGGATGCGGCGGTGACCGGGATGCGGCAAAGCGCCCTGTCATGGCCCGAAGCGCCACCAACGGTTCCGACCGGGTGATTCTCACCAGCGACAACCCACGCTCCGAAGACCCCAACCGCATCCTGCGCGACATGGAGGCAGGGCTCGACCCCATCGACAAGCGCAAGTGCTTGAGCATCGTGGATCGCCGGGAGGCCATCCGAACCGCAGCCGCCTTGGCCGAGCCGGGAGACATCGTGTTGGTCGCAGGCAAAGGCCACGAGACGTACCAAGAAATCCAGGGGATGCGGACGCCCTTCGACGACCGCATGGAATTGAAAGAGGCCTTCGCCCCCACGACCTGACGCCATGCTGTACCACCTCTTCACCACCCTCCGCGAACTCTACGACCTGCCTGGCTTGGGTCTGTTCAATTTCGTGTCCTTCCGGGCCGGGATGAGCTTGCTGACGAGCCTCTTGGTGGGCATCCTGTTCGGCAAGCAGATCATCGAGCGGCTCCAATTGAAGCAGGTGGGCGAAATCGTGCGGGACTTGGGGCTTGAGGGCCAAATGAACAAGCAGGGCACCCCCACCATGGGCGGACTCATCATCCTCGGGGCCATCCTCATCCCGACCCTTTTGTTCGCGGACTTGACCAACGTGTACACCCAACTCATGATCCTGAGCACCGTGTGGCTTGGAACCATCGGATTCATCGACGACTACATCAAGGTGTTCAAGAAGAACAAGGAAGGACTGGCCGGTCGCTTCAAGGTCATTGGACAAGTGGGGATGGGCGTGATTTTGGGCGCAGCCATGGTGTGGCACCCGGACATCGCGATCAAGGAACTCGTGGCGGATGGCACGTGGTCCACCGTGCGCTCCACCGCCACCACCATCCCCTTCATCAAGGACAACCACTTCGACTACGCTTGGCTCCTGTCATGGCTCGTGGACGACGCGGCCCAATACGTCTGGGTGGTGTTCATCCCCTTGGTCATCCTCATCGTCACGGCCGTGAGCAACGGCGCCAACCTAACCGACGGAATCGACGGCCTGGCCACAGGCACGAGCGCCATCATCGGCATGGCCCTCGCCGTCCTGGCTTACGTCAGCTCCAACACGGTGATCGCCGACTACCTCAGCATCATGTACATCCCAGGCTCCGAAGAACTCGTGGTGTTCATCGCGGCGTTTGTGGGGGCGTGCGTGGCCTTCCTGTGGTACAACGCCTTCCCGGCCCAGGTCTTCATGGGAGACACGGGCTCATTGGCCTTGGGTGGCATCATCGCCACGTTCGCCATCGCCATCCGCAAGGAACTCTTGATCCCAGTGCTCTGCGGGATTTTCCTCATCGAGAACCTGAGCGTGGTGATTCAAGTCGGCTACTTCCGCTACACCAAAAAGAAGTTTGGCGAGGGACGACGCGTCTTCCTGATGGCGCCGCTCCACCACCACTACCAGAAGCAAAACATGC
>CAZKGY010000132.1:0-4992 GCA_964552305.1 uncultured Comamonadaceae bacterium | reverse complement strand
GGGAAGTGCTGTCCATCGTGACCGCTTGCAACGACCCGGCTGCGTTGAATTACGACCCGGCGTCCTTCAGCGACGACGGCTGCCTGTACCCCGATGGGGGAGACCAGGTGCTCGAAGCCACAGCCGCTTCGTTGGTTGTGGAAGCCTTCCCTTCCCCTGCGTCCTCGACGTTCCAGGTTCGTTGGGACGGACCCGTTCAAGCCTCTGCGCTCCGCGTGGTGGCGATGGACGGCCGCGTGGTCAAGCAGCTGGGTCAAGTGGCCAACGCGATGACCGTGGACGTGTCGGATTTGCCCAACGGTCGGTACCTGATTCAGGCCGAATGGGACAACTTCGATGGCGCGACGACGACGGGACAAACGTCTGTCGTGGTGCTTCGCTAAGCCCTGCTGGCGCTTAGCTGCGCGTGACGCTCAGCAACAATTCAGGCAGGGACTTGCGGTTCTTGCCGGGCACTTCATGGCCTTCGGGAAGGCGTCCAATTGCCAGCAGGCTGATGGGCACCACGGTGGCATTCAGGCCAAGCAAAGAGGCAAACGCCTTGCGGTCGAATCCACCCGCTTGCATGCTGGCCAATCCGGCCTCTGTCAACGCCAGTTCCATGGCACCCACGGCCATGCCAACGCCAAACATGGCAGCGTGGTCCGTTTCTCCGGTTTTTTCAAGAACGGTGCTCGCCATGATGCCCACGATCGCTCCAGCATCTTGCATCCAGGTTCGGTTGGCCTCCACCGCCGTGTCCAGCAAGGCGTCAAAGTCCGGCTCACCCCGATGGGCCACCACGAACCGCCAAGGCTGGTTGTTGTAGGAAGAGCTGCTCAAACGCGCCACCTCCAGGGCGCGTTCGACGTCGGCGCGTTCAATGGGAGACCCGTCGAAGGCTCGAGGGCTGTGTCGTTGTTGGGCGAGTTCAAGTAGCGTCATGCTCGTCAAAACACTTGCCGAGGTCTCATGTTCTCAGCTGATGACGTTGCCCGGCAGGACGCCTTCTTCGGGCGTCACGAAGCGAAGGTCGCCGTCATCCGTGCTGGCCATCAGCACCATGCCCTGGCTTTCAATGCCACGCAGTTTGCGTGGCGCGAGGTTGATGAGGAGCGTGACTTGGCGTCCGACGACGTCCTCGGGGGCGAAGTGCTCGGCGATGCCGCTGACGACCGTGCGGGTGTCGAGGCCTGTGTCGACGGTGAGCTTGAGAAGCTTGTCGGCCTTGGGGACCTTTTCGCACTCGAGGACGGTGCCGACGCGGAGGTCGAGTTTGGTGAAGTCGTCGAAGGTGATTTCGTCTTTGGCGGGCATGAGGTCGCGGGTTGAGGAGTCAGAGGCATCGCCCTTCTGGCCGAGCTTGGCGACCTGGGCGGCGACGGTGTCATCGTCGATTTTGGTGAACAGAATGGGCAGGTCGCCGAGGACCGTGCCGGCAGAAACGAGGTCGGTGCTGGCGTCGTTCCAACGCGCGTCCGACACGCCAAATGCGGCGGCGATCTTCGCTGCCGTTTGGGGCAGGAAGGGCTCGAGGAGCACCGCGCAATTGCCCACGACCTGGCACGTCAGGTGCATGATCGTGGCGGTGCGGGCAGGGTCGGTTTTTTGGAGTTTCCAGGGCTCCTGCTCGGTCAGGTACTTGTTGCCGAGGCGCGCCACGTTCATGGCTTCGAGCTGTGCTTCCTTGTAGCGGTGGCGGGCAATGAGGTCGCCGACCTTGGCTGGGGCGGCAGCGAGCGTCTCGAGGAGGGCGCGGTCGGTCGCATCGAGGGCCTCGTCGGCCGGGGCCGCAGGCACGGCGCCGTCGTAGTACTTGCGGGTCAACACCAGCACGCGGTTCACGAAGTTGCCCAGGACGTCGGCCAGCTCGTTGTTGACCTTGTCGCGGAAGTCGCTCCACGTGAACTCGCTGTCTTTTTGTTCTGGCATGATCGCCGTCAAGACGTAGCGCATCGCATCGCTCCCCTCGGGGAAGTCTTCGAGGTACTCCGTCACCCAAACCGCCCAGTTCCGCGACGTGCTGATCTTGTCGCCCTCGAGGTTCATGAACTCGTTGGCAGGCACGTTGGTCGGGAGGTTGTAGCCCCCGTGTTCCTTGAGCAGGATTGGGAAGATGATGCAGTGGAAGACGATGTTGTCCTTGCCGATGAAGTGGATGAGGTCGGCCTCGGGGTCTTGCCACCAGTCGCGCCAGTCTTGGCCGTTTTGTTCGCACCACTCCATGGTGGCGGTGATGTAGCCGATCGGGGCATCAAGCCAAACGTACAAGACCTTCCCCTCCGCGCCGTCCACCGGCACGGGCACGCCCCAATCGAGGTCCCGGGTCATGGCGCGGCTTTCGAGGCCGCCGTCGATCCACGAGCGGCACTGTCCCAGCACGTGGGCCTTCCATTCCTTGGCGTTGTGGTGCGGCTGGCCGTCGAGCGTGCCGTCGACGATGTACTCGCGGAGCCACTCCTCGTGCCGTCCCATCGGGAGGTACCAAAGCGTGGTGGGCTTGAGCACCGGCGTGGAGCCGCTGAGGGTGGAGCGCGGGTTGACGAGTTCGGTGGGGCTCAGGGTTTTGCCGCACTTTTCGCACTGGTCGCCGTACGCGCCGTCATGGCCACACGACGGGCAGGTGCCTTGGATGTAACGGTCGGCGAGGAATTGCTTCGCCTCTTCGTCGTAAAACTGTTCTTCGGTTTTGACCTCAAACCCGCCTTTGTCGAGGAGCGTCAGGAAAAAATCCTGGGCCACTTTGTGGTGCTTGGGCGAAGAGGTTCGGCTGTAGTGGTCAAAGCTGATGTCGAGGCCCGTGAAGGCTTTCTGCATCTCCACGTGGTACGTGTCGACGATTTCCCGAGGGGTGGTGCCCTCCTTCTTGGCGCGCAAGGTGATGGCGGCGCCGTGTTCGTCGCTTCCGCAAATCCACAGCACGTCCTCGCCCGTGCTTCTCAGGTGCCGCACGTGAATGTCGGCGGGGAGGTAAGCGCCGGCGATGTGGCCCAGGTGAATGGGGCCGTTGGCGTAGGGAAGCGCAGAGGTGATCATCCTTCGCATGGGGGCAGGTCGCGACATGGGGCAAAAGTACTCACGTTGCCCAGAGCTCGGCGCCCTTTTTGCCCGGAATTCCTGACGATTGTGCCAAAACATTTGCCCCTCGATGTTGCTGATTGTGCGTCATTTACCGTGTGTTTCACAAGGGTTGTGTGAAGAACGGACGTCCTCGAATTGCGTGACGCATGGATGTTTGATTTTACTTTGACCCGTCGGGCAATCCCCCGACCTCCTCTCAATCCGATTCCGACGATGTCGTCCACCAAGACCAACGCCACCGCGAAACCCACTGGGAAGTCTGCCTCCGCCAAGAAGGAAATCATGGAGAACTTCTTCATGAAAAAGGCCCAAGGCCAGCGCGAGCACGAATTCGCGAAAGGCGTGAACACTGCCGCGGAAGCAGCCCTGCGCCCCTTGAAGGGCCAGGTCCTCTAACCCAAAGCCATGCAAGCCCCTCTGCGCATGCCCCCTGCCTTGAAGGCGGGAGACTGCGTGATGGTGGTCGCCCCTGCGCGCTTCGCCACGGAACCCCAGCTTCAGGCGGCGGTCCGGTGGCTCGAAGGGTGGGGACTTCAAGGGGTGATACACCCCCATTCTTCGGCCAGGCAGAACCAGTTTGGCGGCAGCGATGCCGAGCGAATCGACGCCTTCAATGCCGCCCTTCGCGCCCCATCTGTTCGGGCGATTTGGGCCATTCGTGGCGGTTATGGATGCACCCGCTTGCTTCCTCACTTGGACGCCGATGCATTCTTGAACGACCCCAAATGGCTGGTCGGGTTCTCCGACGTCACCGCCTTGCACGGTTGGGCGTCGAACCTGGGCGTGGCCTCGGTGCACGCCCCGGTACTCAACACCGTGCCTTCCACCCCTGAGGAAGACCTGCTCGCCTTGAAGTCCCTGTTGTTCTCAGGAATGGCGTCTTCTTGGCAGGGGGAGCGGAGGGTCGTGGGTGGCAACCTCTCCGTGCTCTACGCGCTGTGCGGCACCCCGTACATGCCTCCCTTGCAAGGGCGATGGCTGCTGCTGGAGGACCTTGACGAGTACCTCTACCACGTGGACCGCATGCTCGTTTCCCTGAAGCAAGCGGGGGTTTTCCAGCAAGTTGAGGGGGTGCTCGTCGGCTCATTTGATGGGTTGCGGGACAACACTGTGGCCGACGGCCAATCGGTCGACAACCCTTTTGGCGAGACGCTGGAGGACATGATTCGCGAGCACGTGGGGTCGTTGGGCATTCCCGTGGAATGGGAGGTTCCGGTGGGCCATGGCGCAAGGAACCACCCTTGTTTGTTGGGTTAAGCCTGAGGCGATTTGCCGGGGGGACGTTGGGTGTACCTTTCGGCCATGTTTGGAAGCATCAAAGACCAATTGACCCAGGAGCTCGCGGACATCGAAGCGGCAGGACTCTACAAGCGGGAACGCGTGATCACCTCCGCGCAGGACGCGGAAATCACCCTGGAGGATGGCAGCAAAGTGCTCAACTTTTGCGCGAACAACTACCTGGGATTGAGTGCCCACCCACGCGTGGTGGAGGCGGCCAAACGGGCCATTGACACCCATGGGTTTGGCATGTCCAGCGTGCGCTTCATCTGCGGCACCCAAGACATCCACAAGGAACTCGAGCGACGCATCGCCGAGTTTCACCACACCGAAGACACCATCCTGTACGCGGCGGCCTTCGATGCGAATGGCGGGGTGTTTGAGCCGCTTCTGACCAAGGAAGACGCCATCGTCAGCGACAGCTTGAATCACGCCTCAATCATTGATGGGGTGCGCCTGTGCAAGGCCGCGCGCTACCGTTACGCGAACAACGACATGGCCGAGCTCGAGGCGCGGCTTCAAGAGGCCCGTGCCAACGGCGCACGAAACATCGTGGTGGTCACCGACGGGGTGTTCTCGATGGATGGCTACGTCGCCCAAATCGACAAAATCTGCGACCTCGCGGACGCCTACGACGCCATGGTGATGGTGGAC
>CAZKGY010000131.1:0-5012 GCA_964552305.1 uncultured Comamonadaceae bacterium | reverse complement strand
CGTGCCAATGATCGCAAGCCCTCCCGCGTCCTTCACCTCCTGCGAGAGTTTGATGTCCGTTCCACGGCCTGCCATGTTGGTGGCAATGGTGACGGTGCCTGGCTTGCCCGCCTCGGAAACGACCTCTGCCTCACGCTGGTGCATCTTGGCGTTCAGCACTTGGTGCTTGATGCTGCGCATGCCGAGCATCTTGGACAAGAGCTCGCTGATCTCGACCGTGGTCGTGCCCACGAGCACTGGACGGCCCACGTTGCTCAGTTCCACGACGTCGTCGATGACGGCGTTGAGCTTTTCGCGCTTGGTCTTGTAGACGAGGTCGTCCATGTCCTTCCGCGCGATAGGGCGGTTGGTCGGGATGACCATGACGTCCAAACCGTAGATGTCCCAAAACTCGCCCGCCTCCGTTTCTGCCGTTCCGGTCATGCCGGCCAGCTTGTGGTACATGCGGAAGTAGTTCTGAAGCGTCACGGTGGCGTAGGTCTGCGTGGCGGCTTCCACCTTCACGCCCTCCTTGGCCTCGATGGCTTGGTGCAAGCCGTCGCTGTAGCGGCGGCCGTCCATGATGCGGCCGGTCTGCTCGTCGACGATCATGACCTTGTTGTCCATCACCACGTACTCGATGTCCTTTTCGAACAAGGCGTAGGCCTTCAGGAGCTGGTTCATGCTGTGGATTCGGGCGCTCTTGACGCCGTAGTCCTGCATGAGGGTTTGCTTTTTCTCGAGCTTGTCTTCGTCGCTGCCCTCTCCGTTGTCGATGCCCACGAGCTCCGTGGCGAGGTCGGGCAACGTGAAGAAGTGCTCGTCCTCCATGTTGCGGACGAGGTACTCGATGCCTTTTTCGGTGAGTTCGATTTGGTTTTGCTTCTCGTCGATGACAAAGAAGAGCTCCGCGTCGGCCTTGTGCATCTCGCGCTGGTTGTCCGCGAGGTAGTAGCCCTCGGTCTTGAGGAGCTGCTGGCGCATGCCATCCTGGCTGAGGAACTTGATGAGGGGCTTGCTCTTGGGGAGCGCGCGGTAGGCCCTGTACAAGGCCAAACCACCGGCCTCGACGTCCTCCTTCGAGGCGCCCTCGACCAACTTCTTCTTGGCTTCGGTCAAAAACCCTTGGGCAGCCTTTTGCTGCACCTGGACCAGGCTCACCACCTTGGGCTTGAGTTGGTCGAATTCGTGCTCGTCCCCCTTGGGCGTGGGGCCGCTGATGATGAGCGGGGTCCGGGCCTCGTCAATGAGCACCGAGTCCACCTCGTCCACAATCGCGAAGTGGTGCTTGCGTTGCACGAGCTGCTCAGGACGCATGGCCATGTTGTCGCGCAAGTAGTCGAAGCCAAATTCGTTGTTCGTGCCAAACGTCACGTCGCATTTGTACGCCAGACGACGCTCCTCGCTGTTCGGCTGGTGCTTGTCAATGCAGTCAACGGTCAACCCGTGGAATTCGTAGAGCGGTCCCATCCACTCCGCGTCTCGGCGCGCGAGGTAGTTGTTGACGGTCACCACGTGAACCCCACGTCCGGCGAGGGCATTGAGAAACACGGGCAGCGTCGCCACGAGCGTCTTTCCCTCCCCCGTTTGCATCTCCGCCGCCTTGCCGCGGTGCAGGGCGACCCCGCCCACGAGCTGCACGTCGTAGTGCACCATGTCCCAGGTCACGGGAGACCCCGCAGCCGTCCATGACTTTTGCCAAAAGGCCTTGTCGCCTTCGATGCGGACCAAGTCGCGGTTGGCCGCGATGTCGCGGTCCATGTCTGTCGCGGTCACCTCCACCTCGCCGTCGTTGGCGAAACGCCGCGCCGTTTCCTTCACCAACGCGAAGGCTTCAGGCATGATGTCCTCAAGCACCTCCTCAATTCGTTCGTTGACGTTCACCTCCAGCGCGTCAATTTGCTCAAACAGCGCCTCCTTTTCGTCCAACTGCGACAACGGGAGCGCCGCGGCTTGCTGACGCAGGGCATCGATTTGGGCCAACTCCTCGGCGACATGGTTTTGGATCGTCTCTCTCAACGCCGAAGAACGCTGACGCAATTCGTCGGCCGTGAGGTTCGCCAAGGTGGGTTCAACGGCTTTCACTTGGTCCACCACTGGTTGGACCTCCTTCATGTCTGTGGCCGTCTTGTCTCCTACAAAGGCCTTAAAAAGCTTGGCAAGCATGACACAAAAGTACAACGTTCAACACCCCTGCGAAGGCCAAAAATCGTTGCTGAAAAAATCATGCCAAATTTTGCGCTGCCCTTCCCCCAAAAGGGGGATTTTGCGCCTTTTTCAAGGCAATCAAACACCTGTTTTTCAGTGTTTTACGCAACTAATCCACGACGGATGTTGAGAACTCATCCCGATTGTTGACGGAAACCATTTGGCCCGCAAGGGGGTTCCGAAGTTTCTTTGGAGGGCTGGAGATGGCTCCTTGAACGAGGACCTGCTTCGGCCCCATTTTTTTGAACTTCATTCCACCCATTCGCCTGCGAATCAACCCTTGCAGTCAGCCTAACCCTCCTCAAAACTCAAGCAACCATGGAAAACCAAATTGACAACCCACAGACCAGCATCGAGGAGGTGCTGCCAGAAAACACGAAGGTGACAGAACCCATTCTGGAGGACAACCCCAACCGTTTCGTGCTGTTCCCCATCGAACACAACGACATCTGGAACTTCTACAAGAAGTCTGAAGCCAGCTTCTGGACGGCGGAGGAAATCGACCTCGCCGCCGACATTGTCGATTGGAACGACAAGCTCAACGACGACGAGCGCTACTTCATCAAGCACATCCTCGCCTTCTTCGCTGCATCTGACGGCATCGTGAACGAGAACCTCGCCGAGAACTTTGTTGCCGAAGTGCAGTACACCGAAGCCAAGTTCTTCTACGGGTTCCAAATCATGATGGAGAACATCCACAGCGAGACCTACTCGTTGCTGATTGACACCTACATCAAGGACAAGGCCGAGAAGGACAAGCTCTTCAACGCCATTGAAACCCTCGATTGCGTGAAGGAAAAGGCGACCTGGGCCCTCGAGTGGATCGAGAATGGAAGCTTCGCCGAGCGCATTGTGGCCTTCGCGGCCGTGGAAGGCATCTTCTTCTCCGGCAGCTTCTGCTCCATCTTCTGGTTGAAGAAGCGCGGCCTCATGCCAGGTTTGAGCTTCTCCAACGAGCTCATCAGCCGCGACGAGGGCATGCACTGCGACTTCGCTTGCTTGCTCTACAACGACCACATCGTCAACAAGCTTCCCAAAAAGACAATCGAGAAAATCATCCTCGACGCAGTGGCCATCGAGAAGGAATTCATCTGCGAAGCCCTTCCTGTGCGCTTGATTGGCATGAACGCCGACCTCATGAGCCAGTACATCGAGTTTGTGGCGGATCGCCTCCTCGTGGAACTCGGCAACGAGAAGGTGTTCAACGTCACCAACCCCTTTGACTTCATGGACATGATCAGCCTCCAGGGCAAGACAAACTTCTTCGAGAAGCGCGTCGGCGAGTACCAAAAGGCTGGCGTCCTCAACAAGGCTTCCGAAGAAGACAACAGCTTCAGCCTCGACGCAGAGTTCTAAGCGTCATTCACGACGATTCCCAACCTCTCCTCATTAACCTTCTTTCTCCCCTACCCGCATGTATGTATTGAAGCGTGATGGCCGGCGCGAACCGGTCCAGTTCGACAAAATCACCGCCCGAATCAAGAAGCTGTGCTACGGCTTGCACGACGCCGTGGATCCCACCAAAGTTGCCATGCGGGTGATTGAAGGGGTGTACGACGGCGTGACCACGACGGAGTTGGACAACCTCGCAGCGGAGGTCGCGGCCACCAATGCGGTGACCCACCCCGACTACGCCCAGCTCGCCAGCCGCATCGCGGTCAGCAACCTGCACAAGGCCACAAAGAAGTCCTTCACGGAAACGATGAAGGACCTCCACGAATACGTGGACCCCATCACTGGGGAGAACGCTAGCTTGATCGCGGAAGATGTTTGGGAAATCATCCAGAAGAACTCCGAGCTGCTCGACTCGAGCATCATTTACGACCGCGACTTCAGCTACGACTTCTTCGGATTCAAGACTTTGGAGCGTTCGTACTTGCTGAAGATTGAAGGCCAAATCGCCGAACGTCCCCAGCAGATGTTGATGCGCGTGGCCGTGGGCATCCACAAGGATGACATGGAGAGCGCCATCGAGACCTACAACATGATGAGCGAAGGCTGGTTCACCCACGCCACGCCCACCCTGTTCAACGCCGGCACCCCCAAGCCACAGATGTCCAGCTGTTTCCTCCTCACCATGAAGGAAGACAGCATCAGCGGCATCTACGACACGCTGAAGCAGTGCGCGAAGATTTCGCAGAACGCAGGCGGGATTGGCCTGGCCATCCACGACATCCGCTCGACGGGTTCGTACATCAAAGGCACCAACGGCACGTCCAACGGCATCGTTCCCATGCTCCGCGTCTTCAACGACACGGCGCGCTACGTCGACCAAGGCGGTGGCAAGCGGAAGGGTTCGTTTGCCGTGTACATCGAGCCATGGCACTCCGACATTTTTGACTTCCTCGACCTCCGGAAAAACCACGGTAAGGAGGAGCAGCGCGCACGCGACTTGTTCTACGCCCTTTGGACGCCCGACTTGTTCATGAAGCGCGTGGAGGAGAACGGCGACTGGACCCTCATGTGCCCCAACGAATGCCCAGGATTGGCAGACAGCTGGGGTCCTGAATTCGAAGCCCTCTACACCAAGTACGAGGCCGAAGGCAAGGGACGCAAGACCATCAAGGCCCAAGACCTCTGGTTCAAAATCCTCGAAAGCCAAGTCGAGACCGGCACGCCCTACATGCTCTACAAAGACGCAGCGAACGGCAAGTCGAACCAGCAAAACCTCGGCACAATCCGTTCGTCCAACCTCTGCACCGAGATCATCGAGTACACCTCGCCCGACGAAGTGGCGGTGTGCAACCTCGCCTCCATCGCGGTGCCGAAGTTTGTCAAGGAAGACCGCACGTTTGACCACGACAAGTTGTTCGAAGTCACCTACC
>CAZKGY010000130.1:0-5135 GCA_964552305.1 uncultured Comamonadaceae bacterium | reverse complement strand
GTGTCAGTTGCACTTTTGCCGTGCTTGGCGAAGAATTCCTTCTTCTTTTCTGCGTCTAGGTACATGTCGAAATCAGATTGATGTTCGCGATGCGAAATAAAAATGAGGTGCAAATGTAAGGGACAACGCGTGGTTGTCCAACGCCCGGCCAGTTTGCGGGGCGCTTACTCCTGCGTATGCAGCATCTTGAGGGCGAAAGACAGTTTGTCTTTCAATTCCTTTCTCGGAATGATGGCATCCAGGAATCCGTGTTCAAGCACAAATTCCGAACGCTGGAAGCCCTCGGGCAAATCCTTGCCAATGGTTTCTTTGACCACGCGAGGCCCCGCAAATCCGATGAGCGCATTCGGTTCGCTGACGTTGAGGTCCCCGAGCATGGCGAAAGACGCAGTCACCCCTCCTGTTGTGGGGTCTGTCAAAATGCTGATGAAGGGAAGGCCCGCCTTGCTGAGCAAAGAAAGTTTGGCGCTGGTTTTGGCCATTTGCATCAAACTCAATCCGGCTTCCATCATTCGCGCCCCGCCTGACTTGCTGATGCAAATGAATGGCACGCCTTTCTTGATGGCCAAGTCTATGCCACGGGCAATTTTCTCGCCCATGACAGAACCCATGCTTCCGCCGATGAATGAGAAATCCATGCACGCAATGACGACACTTTGGCCGTTCATTTCTCCTGAGCCAACGCGAATGGCATCGGTCAGATCTGTCTTGGCTTTGGCGGCATCCAAGCGGTCTTTGTAGGCCTTGGTGTCAACAAAACCGAGAGGATCGGCCGACTCCAATTTTGGCGCGACTTCGCGGCACTTGCCTTCGTCAAACAAGATGTTGAAGTACTCTGAGCTTCCGATGCGCTCGTGGTGATCGCACATGCCACAGACCCACAACGTGGACGCATGGTCTTGGTTGGAAACCACCGTTTTGCAGTTGGGGCATTGGTACCACGCGCCTTCAGGAATTTCCTTCTTCTCAGCACTTGACGTGGTGATGCCTTCTGCGTTTCTCTTGAACCATCCCATGGGGCAAAATTACTTGCCAGGCCTTTCACTGTCGTGCGTTCTCACGTCGATGTTGTCCACAATGGATGGGTCAAAAAGGCAACCCGAGTCCGAGGTGGATGGCCCCTTTCAAGCCGCCTTGTCCCAACCACCTCGACCCCGTGGGAGCTGAGGGGTCGTGGAGTCGCAGGCCGGCATCGATTCTGGCGACAAAGAATTCCAGGTCGTACCGCAACCCCAGTCCTGTGCTCAGGGCAATGCTGTTCCACTTGCCATCCTTCCATCGCGTGCCCTCGGGGGCATCCTTGCCGTGCAGCCACACGTTTCCGGCATCGACAAACCACGCGGGTTGCCAGGATTCGTCTGCGAGGAACCGCCATTCGTGTTGCAGGTCCACACGGATGTCCCCCACTCCTTGCACGGCACTGGCCAACGCGCTTCCCTCCAAGTTTCCTGGTCCGAGGGCCCGGATGGTCCATCCGCGAATGCCGTTTGCACCGCCTGTGAAAAACGACTGCTCCAGCGGTAGAGATGGGGTGTTTTTCCCGGCTTGTGCCATGCCAAGGCGCACGTTGAATGCCCTACGCAACCTGTGCCAGCGGGTTGCTTTGCCGCCGTGAAAGCCCAAGAGGCCTCGACCGTACTGAACCACAGGGACCCCCTCCACCACCATCCAAGCACCCGTTTCGTCGTCAAACGTCCACGAGGAAGGACCACGACGTGTGGCAAACGTCTGGGCCAAACCTCCCGCCCAACTCGCCTGCACCTCCCATCCTCCCTCCCAGGAGCCCACCGTCCACCGGCGTTCCCATGAGACGGAAGATCCTAGGGTTGCGTGGTTGTTGAAACGTGCGACCACGAGGGGATTCTCTTGGTCCTCGAGCCAATCCACAAATCCCACAGAGCGGTTGCTCAAGTTGACCAGAGACACGTCTATCAAGCTGATGTGAACGACGCTGCCTCTGCTTGGGTTTTCAGTGAAGGAGAAATCGTGCTTTGCGTGAATCTGGCTTCGGGTGAATTCAGGCCAAATCTCACGATCCCAGCCGAATTCGATTGCCGTCTTCGGTGCCGCAGAGGGCAGCAACTTGTCGAGAGAAATGGGTGGGATGCCCACCCGGGTACGTCGCCATGACAGGGACCACTCTCCGCTGTTCAGCAAGCCTTCTCTGTTGAAGTTGGCGAAAGGTGCCACCGCCACGTACCCAAATCCAGCAAACCATGCATTTTCGCCGCCCCATCGTCGCGCATTGTGACGCAACATGGTGATGCCAAGCTGGGGGCCATAGCGTGCGTCGTTTCGAATGAAATCGAGCTCGACGGCGATGTCATGGGTTTCCTTGGGCTCGACGAGGAAGTCGACGTCCATGACCACTGCCCCCGGAAGCCCCACCTCCCTTTCTTGGGCGGCCGTGTCCCAGCGAAGGGACTGGGCGACGTTCACCCTCGAGAACATGTTCAAACTGGTGAGGCCTCGGTAGGCCCGTGAGAGTTTCTCAGGTTTGAACGATTCGCCAGGAGCGACATCCACGGCGTGGCGCCAAACGTCTGGTCGCAAGTTGGCTTGCTCCGTGTTGGGTCCAGGTGTCTCTCCATTCCATCGCACTTGTCCCATGCGCACCAGTGGATGCGGACGTGGCAACAATGCCAACGTGTCACGAATGTCAGACATCCATGGCATGCCCGCAGGATTCCAAGGGTCAATCTCGACTTCAAGGGTTGCAGAACGTCCTTGGGATTGACCAAGAGTATCCAGTTCGTAGGCGATCAACCCTGTGTGTACGGTAGCGTATCCGTGGGATTGAGCCCATGCAGCAATTCGTTCCTGGGCGTCCACCAGCCTTCCCATTTCCATGGGTATGCCTTCATCCAATTGGGCGATGCGCTGCAACGCGCCCAAGGGCAATCCACTCGCTCCGACTTTCCAGCGCACCTTGTCGATGGTCCACCGTTGGCCCATGGTGACGTCCAGAATGAGTGTGGTGCTTCGTTTTGGGTGGATCCAACGAGGTTGCACCTTGGCGTCAAGCCAACCTTCTTGGTGGAGCCTCAGTTCGAGCGCGGCCGCGTTGCGTCTCGCAGCCGATTCCGATGGCCACTGACGCATTTTGGCCTTTCGTTCCTTCCCTTTCGCAGTCCACCCCCAATGCAAACCTCGCGTGGACGGTTTCATGGGCAAAAACGACAACCAAGTCGCGAGGCGTTCGCTCTCCAAACTTCGTTCGTCCCAATCCGAAATGCTGATTTGGGTGGCCCGCCACAAGGTGGAGTCGGGCGTGTTGGATGTGCCAAAGCCCGTGATGGGGCAGTACATTGCGACCATGGTCATCACCAAAGCGCTCAGACAAGAAGTGCGGTCGCTGAAGCGAAAGCAGGATCGTTGGCAGAAACGTCGGGTCATCGTCGAAGGCACAAAATGCATAGAAGAGTTGCTCACGAGTGCGTGGAAGCCTGAGCGAATCTACTTTACGCCAGCCTGGAAAGCGAGCAATTCGACCAGTTCGTTGATGCAAAGCTTGGATCCAGTCAACTGCTTCGAGGTTTCTTCCAAAGACATGGAAATGATGTCGGCCATGAAGCAACCGCCTGGCGTGCTTCTTGAGGCGTCGTTGCCTCTTGCCTGGGAAGAACATGAGGAACCCCATGGGACTTGGCTGTACCTCGACGGATTGAAAGATCCGGGCAACGTGGGAACGTTGATGCGTGTGGCCGATTGGTTTGGGTTGGACGGCGTGGCCTTGAGTCCGGATTGCGCAGATCCTTTGAATCCGAAGACGATTCAAGGTTCCATGGGGTCGGTGTTTCACGTCCCTTGGATGCGTCAGCCATTGACGGCCTTGCCGGCCTCCATGAAGCGCTGTATATGGACCCTGGATGCAGGGGGCACTCCCCTCCTGACCCTGCCGGCCCAAGACAAGCCAAGTTTGCTCGTTGTGGGGTCAGAGTCGCATGGCATTTCCGCCGACGCACGCGGGTTGAGCCATCAAGTCGTGGCCATTCCTGGGGCAGGTCGGGCGGAATCGTTGAACGCCTCAGTGGCTGGGGCCATCGCCGTGGCCCACCTCTGTCAACAAGGATAGCTTGTGACTCAAGGGTGCAGCGAGCATCTCACACCATTGCGTGGCAACCTCTTCGTGCGACCATCCCTGAGGTCCAAGGAACTTCTGAATCGCCTGCAGCCTGACGTTCCATGCGCGAGTCTCCTCTTCCGTGGGCTTCGGAGCCAGCGCGACCGTCTCGTTGTCCAGTCCCAGGTGCTGGGCGGCAAGGTGTTGGTTGGGCCACGGCTTCATGTTTTGAAGCAAGCATCGGTCAAAACGCTCGGCCATGAACCGCTCTGGCCTTTCGCCATCCTCGGCCCCCATCCATGGCATGCAATCGGCCATGGCCACGTGCACCCGTCCTTTTTGGCCGGCAAGCCCCATCCACATGCTCTGTTCGTCTTCTCCTGGAGCCTTTTCGTAGGTGCCGTTTTTGGCGCGGTGCAACAATTCGTTCACCTTCAGTGCATCACAGGGATCCCATTCGTAGCTGATGGAAACAGGGACTACCTTGAGACGGTTCCAAATGGCAGGAAGGCAACCATCGGACAACGTCCTGATGAGTGCCGGAGCGGTGGCATCCACTCCATCCTTGGCCCTTCCTTCACGGTGGGCAAGCCATACAGGGGTGTCGTTGTGAATGACATTCCGGATGTAAGCCGCCGTGCGAACGCTGCTGTTGAATCGGTCTCGTGCGCTTCCCTCACGTTTGACCACAAAGCATCGGTTGAGTCGAACCAAGTTGCGCACCCATTCTGACCCCAAAAGGTTGGAGCCAATCCCAATTTCTGTGGAGGTTCGACCGCGGTCAAGCAAGGCCATGTTGACCAACGAAGGATCCAACACGATGTCTCTATGGTTGCTAAGGAAAAGCATCCCGGATGCCATGGCGTTGGGATGCACCTCCATGGTTACCCCTTCCGTGGTTTGGGCCATCAATGCATCGAGGAAAGGCTTGACCACGTCCGATTGGAACGACGAAGGCCCCTCGGTGGAGCGCCATCCATCCACAATTTGGGTGGCCACGCGCGGGTCAATCAGCCGCGACAAATCCGACACCCAGTCCCGGGTGTCAAGCAAGGCCCACAGGGAATCCTCA
>CAZKGY010000129.1:0-5167 GCA_964552305.1 uncultured Comamonadaceae bacterium | reverse complement strand
GAGACTCAAGCCAAGCATTGTATTCCTCCTCGGATTCCACAACAACCTTCATCATCATGTTGTTGTGCGCCGCACCACAAACCTTGTTGCAAAGCAAGATGTAGTCAAACTCGGGGTTCTCGAGGATGGTGCGCATGCTGTCCGTGGTGATGGTCGGCGTCATCTTGAAGCGCGTGGGCACACCAGGGACCGTGTTCATTTGGGCACGGAAATGAGGCATGAACGCACTGTGGATCACGTCTCGTGAACGGAACACGAATTCGACCTCACGGCCAACGGGCAAGTGGAACTCGCCGTTGACAATCTTGTCGTCCATGCCGGCGTCCCAAGCCGCGATGCCTCCTTCGTAATCGAATGGCTTGACTTCGAGAATCCTCTGGCGGTGACGCTTCAAGCGATGAAGCTTGTCTTCCTTCGCCTCCACGGCTGCTTCGGACAACACAGTCACGTCGTTGGAAGCGAGCATTGACTCCAACTCCGCCTTCCGTGCCGTGAGCAACGCTTTGTGGCCTTCAGACATGCCATGCCCTTCGTCGTGGTGTCCTTCACCATGTCCGTGGTCGTCGTGTCCGTGGTCGTCATGGCCGTCGTGTCCGTGGTCGTCATGGCCGTGGTGACCGTGGTCGGCGTGCAACGCCTCCTCCACGTCTGCCAACTCTGCCAGCAACCGACCGCGCTCGTAGGAAAGCTCACCCTCCACCTTGAGGATGTTCTTCTCAATGGCTGCCAAGGATTCGTTGACGCCATCTTGGGTCACAATTCCGAGGGGGTTGTTCGGGTTGGTGATGAGGTTGTAGTTTGACAACCCAAACTCCCCATCCGCGCCAGGGTAACGCGCGGTCCATTTGAACTGCTCGGAGTAGAGCTCCACACGCAATGCGTCGTCGGAAGCTTCTCCCGTCATTTCGTTCCACGTCCTCAAGCCGTAAATGATGATGACTGCCAGCACGATGGATGGAATCACCGTCCAAATCAACTCCAAGCGGTTGTCGTGGGCGAAAAACTTCGCCTTGCGTCCCGCACTGAATCGGTACTTGTTGGCAAACACAAAGAGCAACGTGTTCACCACGAAGAACACCGCGATGATGATGTACAAGTTGAACGACATCAACGTGTCGTAGGACTCGCCATGGGCAGAAGCGCTTGGCGGCGCGTAATCGCCGTAGCGCACGATCAACCAAATGAACGAGGCATAAAACAAGGCCATGAACACCATGAACAACCCTCCATTCAGGCGGGAGTCGGCTTCACTGATGTCCTCCTCTTTCTTGTTGCGAATGAGGGCCGTCAACTGACCAACTTTGGCCAACTGGGCAAGGGCAATCACCCCTGCAATGACGACGAGTAGCGTGATGAGTTTCATGATTGCGTCAGTAGTTGTCTAATCAGTAGTGGAGTTCCATGCTCTCTTGCAACATGGGGTGGTTTTTGCTGATGAGCGGTGCCTTTGCAAGGGTGGCAAACGTCCGATTCATGAACAGTCCCAAGAAGCCGAGGAACAACCCCACTTCAAAGAAACCAAAATGGTTGTGGTCGAACATTGTTCCAGGGATGACGAGCAGGTACACGTCCACAAAGTGAGCCACGAAAATGAGCAAGCCAACTGGGACCACGAAGCGAGGGTTGCGCTTGGCGTCACGGGCAATCAAGACGTAGAAAGGAACCGCAAAATTGATGAAGAACATCAGCATGAACGGCACCTTGTAGTCGCCCAAGACACGGCTCATGTAGTAGGTCACTTCCTCTGGGATGTTGGAGTACCAAATCAACAAGAACTGGCTCAACCACAAGTAGCTCCAAAGCATGGAAATCGCGAACATCCACTTGCCCAAATCGTGCATGTGGCTTTCGTTGACTTCCTGGAAGTATCCTTTGCTCCGCAACCAAAGCATGGAGAGGTTGGTGAAAATCATGAAGCTCACCCACATTCCACTGAACACGTACCATCCGAAGAGCGTGCTGAACCAGTGGGTGTCAATGGACATGATCCAGTCCCACGCCAACGTGGAGCTGAAGACCGCGAAGAAGACCAAAAACAGGGCCCCTCGACGGTATTGCTTGTAGTGCAAATCCAGGTTGGGGGCCTCGTCCTCTTGCAAGGACCACTTCCGGAACAAGCGGGCAAAAATCAGGAACGTTCCGATGTACACCACGGTGCGCAACCAGAAGAACCAATCGGCGAAGTACGCCGCCTTGCCTGCGATCACGTGATCGTAGTTGGGGTTCAGCACGGCGCCTTCCTCCATTTCATCCACGTAGTGCATGTGGTCGCCATGCTCCACCATGTACTCGTGGTACAAGGAGTGGTCCATCCAATGGTAGAGGTGGTGCAAGTGCAACTTGCCCGCCACCAAGACGATGACAATCACGGCCGCGCCCCAGGGCAAAAAGCCCCACAGCGCTTCAAACCAGCGCTTCAACACCGCCGACCACCCACTTTCTGTGGCGTACTGCAACGCGTAAAAGAAGAGGGCTGCCAACGCCGTCGTGAAATAGAAAAACCCATTGATCAACAGGTTTGCCCAAAAGCGTTGGTGATGGTCGCTGTGGTCGGTGAGAAATCCACCCACCAGCGCAATGGCTCCAATGGCCATCAAGACCTGGGTCACCAGCTTCAATCGTCCTTCAAACTTGAATTCCATGATCACTTGTTCATTGCCATGGCGCCCTCGGCCGCCGGTTCAACCACGTTTCCTGCTTCGTCAAATTCAGGCATTTCACCGCCTTGCTGAAGCACCTTGATGTACTCGATGACGAGCCAGCGGTCCTTTTGGGACAACTGCGAGGCGTGCGACCCCATCAGGCCTTTGCCGTAGGTCAACGTGTGGTACATCTTGCCCACAGGCAAATCCTTGAGTTTGTCTGCGTACGAGGGAATCCCCGCAATGTGGCCGTTCTTCGACAAGGCGCCGTCGCCCTTGCCTTCGGCACCGTGGCACTGGCTACACATCTTCTCGTAGATTTCCATGCCTGCCTCGATGTGGGCTTTCGTAGTCGTCAGAGGACTCACCAAGCCAGCACCAGCAGCCTCGTAACCGTCGGGCGTGTTGGGGTATGCGTAAGGCAAACCGAACGCTTTGTTTTCACCGACAAACGCGATGGTTCCCGCCCCCGGCACCCGAGCGCTTGGGGTGTTCCTTTGGGCAGAAGCCACCTCCTCGGTGACGTAGTAGGGATCCATGCCATAATCGACGTAGGCTTCCACGGCGGGAGAGCGGTACATGTCAGGCATGTATTCGAGTCCTGGACTGTCGGAGTCCGTGACGCATCCTGTGGTCATCAGCGCAACGGCTGCGACGGGGATCAAGGTGTTCCAACGCTTTGACATGGTTCAGGCGTCTTTGATGCTGAGTTCGAGCAGGTCCGTGGCACGAAGCGCCACTTCGATGTCGTCCGCAGACATGCTGTTGTTGTCGGTCGTGATTTCCACCACGAATTTGTCGTCCGTCGTTCGGGGATCGGGGTTGGACGCAGGCATGCCCGGAAGGGTGCCGTTGCGCAACAAGTACGTGATGGCCATGCCATGGGCCCCACACAACACCGAGAACTCAAACGTCACCGGGATGAATGCCGTCACGTTCTCAATCAAAGAGAAACTGGGCTTGCCCCCAATGTTCATGGGCCAATCCTGGATCATGAAGTACCACATGCCAAGCAGCGCCAGTGACGTGCCTGTCATCGCGTACATGAAGGAACAAATGGCCAAGCGCGTGCGCTTGATTCCAATGATGGGGTCGATGCCGTGGATGGGGAACGGTGAGTACACATCCTTGACGCGGATGCCTTGGCCAACCAAAGACTTGGCGGCTTCCATGACCTTGGCGTCGTCGTCGTACATGACGTGGAAAATCTTGCTCATTGCGCCGGTTCGTTTTTGTAAGACTCTCCGCTTGATTTGAGGATGGTCTTCAATTCGTTCAATGCGAGGACAGGGAAGAATCGGGCAAACGCCAAGAAGAGCGTCAAGAAGATGCCGATCGTTCCGATGAACACGCCAATGTCAATGTTCGTGGCGTGGAATTCTCCCCAGCTTGAAGGGAGGTAGTCGCGGTGGAGGGACGTGACGATGATCACGTAGCGTTCGAACCACATGCCAATGTTCACCACGATCGACAACGCGAAGGTGGCAATGAGGCTGCGACGGATTTTCTTGAACCAGAAGAGCTGTGGGCTGATCACGTTGCACGTCATCATCATCCAATATGCCCAGCTGTAGGGACCGCTGAAGCGGTTGATGAAGGCGTAGCTCTCGTACTCCACCCCGCTGTACCAGGAGATGAACAACTCCGTCAAGTAGGCCACACCCACAATGGAGCCGGTCACAATAATGACGATGTTCATGTACTCCACGTGCTTGACGTGGATGTAGTTCTCGAGCTTCATGCCTTTCCGCATGATGAGCAAGAGCGTCTGCACCATGGCAAACCCTGAGAACACGGCACCAGAGACAAAGTAGGGAGGGAAAATCGTGGTGTGCCATCCAGGAATCACCGAGGTGGCAAAGTCCATGGATACAATGGAGTGCACTGAGAACACCAGTGGCGTGGCGATGCCCGCCAACACCAAGCTCACCTCTTCGAATCGCGTCCAGTGCTTGGCGCGACCGCTCCAACCGAAGCTCAGAATGCTGTAAATCTTCTTCGGAAGGGGTTTGGTCATCCGGTCGCGAATGGTTGCGAAATCCGGTATCAAGCCGATGTACCAGAACACCAGTGACACCGAGAAGTAGGTCGAGATGGCGAACACGTCCCACAGCAGCGGGCTGTTGAAGTTCACCCACAACGACCCAAACTGGTTGGGCAGCGGCAGCACCCAGTAGCTCACCCAAATCCGGCCCATGTGGATGCCGGGGAACACCGCAGCCATGATGACGGCGAAGATGGTCATGGCCTCCGCAGAGCGGTTGATGGCCATGCGCCACTTTTGGCGGAAGAGCAGGAGCACCGCAGAAATCAACGTTCCTGCGTGACCGATGCCGACCCACCAGACGAAGTTGGTGATGTCCCAAGCCCAGTCAACGGTCTTGTTCAATCCCCACGTGCCGATGCCGGTGCCGAGGAGGTACAAAATGCACCCCACACCGTAGACGGCGATAAGGCTCGAAATGGTGATCATGATTTTCCATCCCAAAGGGGCTGGACCCATGATGGGCCCCACAACGTCATCA